>CAIRAS010000512.1 GCA_903876615.1 uncultured Holophagaceae bacterium | reverse complement strand
GGGCTTCGGCGTCAGCGGCACCGCCAGCCAGGGCTGGTGGACGCCCGTCTTCCACGGCCGGCCCGAGTGGCTGACGGGCGGCAGCTTCGGCCTGGAAGCGAGCCTTCCTGGTGTCCTGGTGTGCGGAGCGGCGGTACTGGCGCTGGGGGCCTGGAAGGGCTCTACCGGCGGTGCTTCCACTGCTTCGGAGTCTTGATCCCGGCCCCCATCACCAGGCGCATCTCGCTGGTGGGCACGAAGCCCATGCGCTGATACATGCCTTCGGCTTCCAGGCTGGCGTGGAGCTCCATGATCTCGATGCCCAGGCCCCGGGCCAGCTCCAGCGCGGCGTCCGTGATGTGTCCCGCCAGGCCCTTCCGACGGTGCGAAGGCAGCGTGTACAGGTTGAAGAGATAGCCGCGCACCGAGAGCGGTGTCACCGGCGTGGGCAGGGTGTCCTTCAGCAGCAGCAGTACGCTGACCACCGCCCGCCCGTCCTCCTCGAGGAGCAGGCCACGGCACTGGCCGGTCACCAGCCAGCCGCGCAGCTGGGTACGGAAGGCTTCGCCCATGCGCTTCAGGCCCTCCTCGGTGCCCATCTCCATGTCGCGAAACATGGCGACGCGATGGGCCACATGGGTTTCCAGATCAGACAGGGTAGAGGTGCGCAGTGTCGGAGTCATGCCACCAGTGTAGGCGGTATCCTGGGCCATGCACTATTCAGCACTTTCGTCCGGCTCCAAGGGAAATTGCCATGCCCTGTCGGATGGCGAGCGGACGCTGCTCGTCGATGCGGGCATCTCCTTGCGCCAGATCCGGGAGCGGCTGGAGGCGGTCGGGGGCGACTTCAGCACCATCCAGGCCCTGGCCCTGACCCACGAGCACTCCGACCATGTCAGCGCCCTGGGGGTCATCCTCCGGCGCACCCCCTGGGCCATTCTGGCCACCGCCGACACCCGCCGGGCCGTGGAGCAGGGTCAGCACCTTGAGATCCCCGCCGAGCGCTGGATCGAGGTGGAAGCTGGCCATGCCCTGGACTGGGCGGGCTGGCGCGTGCTGCCCTTCGCCATCCCCCACGATGCGGCCGACCCCGTCGCCTACCGTGTGGAGGCCGGGGACCTGGCCTGCGCCGTGGTCACGGACCTGGGCCACCCCACGGCCCTGGTGGCGGATCACCTCCAGGACCTGGACCTGCTCGCGCTGGAGGCGAACCACGACGTGGACATGCTGCGGGAGGGGGACTACCCGCCCCACCTCAAGGCCCGGATTTTGAGCCGGGTCGGCCACCTCAGCAATGCCTCCATGGCGGAGCTGCTGGCCCGGGTCTGCTCGCCCCGCTTGCGGCTGCTCATCCTGGCCCACCTGAGCGAGTCCAACAACCACCCCGACCTGGCCCGATTCGCGGCGGAAGAGATCCTCCAGGGCACCGCCGTGGCGCTGCACGTCGCCCACCAGCGGAATCCCCTGGCCCTCGCCCTCCCCTCTGTCTGAGGAGCACCTGATGCTTCGGTACGCGGCCACCCTGCTCCTCCTGGTCCTGCCCGCCCTGGGCCAGGCGCCGCCCCCGCTGCGCGAGGTGGTGGAGCGCTTCGACGCAGCCCAGGCCCAGGTCCAGACCCTCCAGTGCCCCTTCACCCTCACCCTGCGGCGGGCCCTGCTCAAGACCCCCTCGGTGACCCGGGGAACCCTCTCTCTCCAGGGTTCTGAGTTCGCCCACTTCGCCTTCCAGCCCCCAGACGACTTGATCCTCCACCTGACCCCCAAGGCGCTCATCTCCTACAGCCCCGAGGCCCGGGAGGGAGAGCTCATGAAGATCGGGATGATCAAGAACTCCGACCGAAAGTTTCTAGGCCTGGGCCAGAAGCTCAGCTACCTCTCCGACTACTTCCAGATCGAGGTGGGCGAGGCCAAGGTCGGCACCAGCACCTGGCTGCTGGCCCTGACCCCGCGCACCCTCTCGCTTCGCAAGCGCATGCAGGCCGTGAACCTCTGGGTGGACAAGGAGACCTGGCTGCCCCGGCAGATCCAGTGGATCGAGCGCAGCGGCGACTCCTGGCTGCTGGAGCTGGGCACCCTGCGGATCAACCAGCCCCTGCCCACCTCTGTCACCGGCTTCAAGCTGCCCGAGGGCATCCCTCTCCGGAGCGAGTTCAGCTTCTTCGCCACACGGAAAAAGTAGAGCTACACTGCTAGCTTCCCGAGGGCCCGATGATTGTGATGTGCCCGGCTTGCCAGGCCCGCTTCCAGTACGACGACAGCCGCTTCGGCGCGGCTGCCTCCAAGCGGTTCAAGTGTCCGAAGTGCAGCCACGTGTTTGAGGTCATCAACCCGGCCCTGGCCCCGCCCCCAGAGGAAGAGACCCTCTCCCGGCCCATCACCATCCCCCTGCCCGAGGAGGCTCCGGCCCCGCCCCCTGTGCCCGCCGCCCGCACCACCGCCAAGCGCGACCGGGACTCCATGCTGGCTGCCGCGGGCATCCCGGGGAGCGGCATTCCGCCGGGCCTCCGCTTCAGCCTCGCCTTCCTGACGGGTCCCCAGGCCTCCATGGTCCACGTGCTCCAGGCCCCCGAGACGGTCATCGGCCGCGAGGAGGGGCAGGTAATCACCCAGGATCCCGAAACCTCCCGCCGCCATGCTCTGCTGGAAATCCACCCCGACGGCTCGGTCTGGATCAGCGATCTGCAGTCCACCAACGGCACCCTGGTCAATGGGGAGCGGATCACAGCCCCCGTCCAGCTCAGCAGCCAGCAGGAGTTCTCCTGCGGCAACAGCACCTTCATGCTGCTGGTGCGCAACACCGACGAGTTCCCCCTGAACTGAGACCTGATGCCATGACGCCCGACACCTACGAGTCCTACCTGCTCCAGGCGGAGGCACTCTTCGCCGAAGGGGAGGTCGTCAAGGCGGGCCAGATCTGGCAGGCCATTCTCAAACAGCAGCCCACCCACACGGTGGCCCGCGAGCGGCTCATGGCCGTGCGGGCACGCCTGCTGGCCATCCAGGAGACCGAATCCCGGGGCCCCGCTCCCGAACCCGAGCTCCCGCCGGCAAGCCCAGACCGGGGCCCTTCGTCGCAGGACGTTGAGCGTCTCCTGGCCGATGGCTGCACCCTCTACGACATGGGCCAGCTTGAGGATGCCCTCCTGAAGTGGGAGGAGCTGCTGCGCCTGAACCCCAACCATGTCTTGGCCCAGAGCTACGCCGATGGCGCCCGCCGGGAGCTGGGCCGCACAACCGCCCAGCTCCCGGCCGAGGCGCCGGAACCAGCACCTGCCGCAAGCCTGGCCCCGCCTGCGGAGGAGGACACCGACAAGCTCCAGCGGGAGGCCGTCCAGCTCTACGACATGGGCCTCGTGGAGGAGGCCATCTCCAAGTGGGAGCGGCTCCTCGTCCTGGAACCCCATCGGCAGGAGATCCAGACCTACCTGCACCAGGCCCGGGCCGAGGTGGGGCGGGCCAGCCTCATCACCCCCGTTGTGCAGGACCGAGACTCCTTGGACCTGAAGCTGCGCCAGGCGGAGCACCTCCTCATCCTGCAGCGCCACGAAGAGGCCGCGTTCACCTTCCAGCAGGCCCTTGGCCTCGCCCCAGGGAACGTCAGGGCGCTCCAGGGGCTGGCGCGCTGCCAGAGGTCAGACCAGGGCGAGGGTCGCGCCCCGTCCCAACCCGTGGATTCCAGCCCACCGAAGGGGCACCTTGATCTGGCGCACGCGGACATCACCATGGTCGGCGCAGGCCAGGGGGTCGAGCCCCCGGCGCTCCTCTTGAAGGCCAGCCCGGCCCCCCGGGAGGGTCTCTACCTGCCCGAAGGCCTCCGCGAGACGGCAGAACGACTGCCCTGGCTGAAGGAGCCCAGGCGCCTGGCGGCCATCGGGGGTGGTCTGCTGGCCCTGGTCGCCGTCTTGGCCCTGGTCCACAACTACCGCAAGGACCAGGCCCTGAAGGATGAAGTGCGGGCTGCCCGGGCCGCCGCCGCCGCGCCCCTGGCCCAGGAAGCCCTGGCCGTGGACCTGGTGGAGACTCCGGCCGCCATCCGCCAGGAGGCGGAGACCGCCCTGGTCACGGATCCCCTGCGCGCCTACCTGCGGGCCCAGGCCCTCCTGGCGCGGGATTCCGCCGATGCGTCGGCGGGGATCCTGCTGGAGAAGGCCCGCGCGGGCCTGCCGGGCGGCGTCTCGGGAGCCAGCCTTGGCGAGTTCGAGAAGCACCTCCAGAGCGGCAACCTGGAAGGCGCAGCGAAGGTGATCGAGGCCCTGCTCCGGGCGCAGCCCGATGATGCCGTGCTGCGCCTCCGCGCCTGCCGGGTGCAGCTGGCGCTCTGCTCCATCCATGCCGCCCAGGCCAAGTGGGAGGCCGCCCAGGAAGACCTGCTCCGGGGTCGGGCGCTCCAGCCCGGCGACAAGAGCTGGCAGATCCGCCTGCAGCTGCTTGAGCGGGTGAAGGCCCTGCCCAGGCCCCAACAGGCCGCGTGGATCCCCTTGCTGGGCTAGGATCCAAAGGCCTACAAGTCGGTGGGTCCCAGCTGCGCGTCGAAGTCGGTCTGGATCTGCCGGATCTCATCCAGGGAGGCCTCGAAGGCCTGGTGCACCTCGGGGTCGAAGTGGGTCCCCACGCTGGCCCGGATGATCCGCAGGGCTTCCCCCTCGTTCATCGCCTCGCGGTAGGGACGCCGGGTGGACAGGGCGTCGAAGACGTCCACCAGGGCCACGATCCGGGCCTCGAGGGGTATCTGCTCCTTGGCCAGACCATGGGGATAGCCGCTGCCATTCCACTTCTCGTGGTGGGACAGGGCGATCTGGGCGGCGGTGTGCAGCAGGGGATTGCCGCTGATCGGCTCCCCGGAGGGCAGTCGCCCTTCCATTCCAGAGACCAGGCGATTAATCGGGTGGTCCCGGCGCAAGATCCCGGCCCCGATGGTGCAGTGCTGCTTGACGATGGCCCACTCTTCGCTGGTGAGTTTCCCGGGTTTCAGGAGCACGCGATCAGGAATCCCGATCTTGCCCAGGTCGTGCAAGGCGCTCGCGATGAAGATCAGCTCACACTCGTCCGCATTCATGCCCAGCTTTGAGGCGAGTGGCGGGCAGTAGTGGCTCACGCGGAAGACGTGTCCGCCGGTGTCCTCGTCCCGGTATTCCGCAGCTCTGGCAAGGCTTAACACGATTTCCTTGTTGGATATTTCCAGCGCGCGGGTTCTTTCCTTGACCTTGCTCTCCAGCAGATTGTTCTGCTTCTGGAGTTCTTCCTGATAGTGCCGAATCCGAAGCACACTCCGCAGCCTGGCCAGGAGGACCTCAGAATCCACCGGCTTGTCCAGAAGGTCCGCGGCGCCAAGATCCAGAGCGCGCCGCTTGAGGGTCTGGTCCTGCAGCCCCGTGACGATGATGACGGGTGGCCCGCCACTCTCGAGCGCGTGAATCCGGGAGAGGAGCTCGATCCCATCCATCCCGGGCATCTTCACATCGCTGATGACCACGTCGACCGGATGGTCCTGGAGGTAGTCCAAGACCGCCCCGGCCGACTCGAAGAAGTGCAGCTCCCAGTCCTCGCGGAGGTCCTGCAGTGAGCGGCGATAGCCACTCAGGATATGGGGCTCATCATCCACAAAGACAAGGGTGCGCATCGGGCTCTTTTCTTGGCTGTCTGAAGGAGTAGAACAGGGACCTTTTCATTAAACCATTTTTTGATTTCAATCCACCCAAACTTCGGGGGGCACGGGGTGGCTGAGGAAGTGGGTCATCCCCTCGCTGAGGCCGTAGGCCCCGGTCGTGCCGAAGGCGAGGAGGTCCCCCGGCGCCAGCCCGGGCAGCCGCACGTCCCCCAGGCGGTCCAGGCTGGTGCACAAGGGCCCTGCCAGGGTAAAGGCCAGCTCTCCCGCGGCTTTGCCCACAGCCTTCACCGGGAAGGGCTGCCCCGTGAGCAGAGGGCGGAGCAGGTGGTTGATGCCGCCTTCCAGGATGGCGAAGCGGGTGCCCCGGCTCTCTTTGACCCGCACCACGCGGGCTAGGTAGACGCCACAGGGACCCGCGAGGAAGCGACCTGGCTCCAGGATCAGCTCCCCGGTGAACCAGGGATGGCGCTCCAACAGCTCGGAGAGTCCCTGCCCAAAGGCGGCGAGATCCAGGGGAGCCTCCTCGGAGGCATAGGACACCCCCAGGCCCCCGCCCAGATCGATCTGCTCGAAGGCGAGACCATGGGCGTCGCGGAGACGCCGGGCCAGGTCCAGCACCGCACCGTGGATGGCCAGCAGCTTGGCGGCGTCCCGCTGGTTACTGGCCGCAAAGACATGCAGGCCGCGGATGCGGACGTGGCGCAGCGTGGCGGCCCGGGCCAGCAGCGCCGGGACGTCCTCCTCATCCACCCCGAAGGCCGAGGGGCCGCTGCCGCCGATGATGCGGTTGCCTTCGGCGATGTCGAAGGCCGGGTGCACCCGCAGG
>CAIRAS010000511.1 GCA_903876615.1 uncultured Holophagaceae bacterium | reverse complement strand
GTCATCGCCCACGGCTATGGGGAGCACGGCGAGCGCTACCGCCACACCGCCCACTGGCTGAAGGGCCTCGGCTGGTCCGTGTCCAGCCTGGACCACAGCGGGTTCGGCCGGTCCGGGGGCATCCGGGGCGACGCCTCGGGCATTCGTCCCTTCGTGGATGACCTCGCCCTCTTCCTGCGCCAGGAGCGCCGCTTTGACGCGGAGCGCGTGGGCGCCACCGCCCGCCTCGTGGACGGCGTCCCCATGCCACCCCTGCCGGTCTGCCCCCAGGTGGTGCTGGGCCACAGCTTCGGCGGGCTGGTCGCCCTCCTGGCCCTGCTCTGGCATGCCGACACCCTCGACGGCCTGATCCTCTCGAGCCCCGCCGTGGCCCTGCATTCGAACTCCAAGGCCCTGGTGGTCACAGCCCGCCTCTTGAGTTGGTTCCTGCCCCACTGGCCCATCCACCTGCATGGCGACAAGAGCCGTGTCTGCTCGGATCCCGTCCTGGTCCAGCGCTACGAACGGGATCCCCTCTGCCATCGCCAGGCCACCGCCGCTTTCGGCGCGGCCCTGGACGAGGGGCGAGCCGAGCTCCTGCCTCTGGGGCAGGAACTGGACCGCCCCATCCTGCTGCTGGAGTCAGGAATCGACACCGTCGTGGACCCTGACGCCTCGGAACAGTTGTGGTCCGCCGTGCGTCCGGAGATCCTGGAACGCCACCGACTGCCCGAGGTCTTCCACGAGATCTTCCATGACCGGCACCGGACCCAGGCCCAGGCCCTCGTCGAGCCCTGGCTCGAGAAGCTGGTCGGGTCCTGGAACCCTTCCCTCCGTCCCGCCATGACTGAAGTGTTGTCTATGGAGTCCGCATGAAGCGCATCCTCACCGCCCTCACCTTGACCGCTGTTCTGGCGGGCCTTGGCCTCGGGTGCCGCAAGCCGAAGGCCGTGGACAAGGGCATCTCGGCTGAAGAACTGCTGACCACCGCCGACAGGCAGATGAAGCAGGGCAAATTCACCGAGGCCCGCCTGACCCTGCGGCACCTGGAGCAGTACCTGCCGGGCTCCCCGGAGTTCCCCAAGGCCAAGCTCATGCTCGGCGACAGCTTCTTTTTTCAGCCGAGCCCGAGCTTCCCCGAGGCCGAGGTCGAATACGCCAGCTTCCTGAACTACTTCCCCCGCCACGAGCTGCGGGACTACGCCATCTACCACCGCTCCCTCTGCCACTTCTCCTCCATCGAGAGCGCCGAACGCGACCAGGCCGAGACCCGGAAGGCCCTGGAGGGCTTCCAGCAGCTGCTGACGGAATCTCCCGGCAGTCCCTACGCCCGCGAGACCCGGGCCAAGATCCTGCAGTGCTGGCGGCGCATCGCCGAGCACGAGCTCGTCGTGGCTGTCTTCTACGTGAACACCTACTACTACGTCGGCGCGGAGCGGCGGCTCAAGGGCCTGCTGGAAACCTACCCCGACTATGTAGATCGGGAGCGTGCCTACTTCTACCTGGGCGAGGCCATGCGCCTGCGCCTTCTGTCCGAGGAGGAGATGACCCAGTTCGCAAAGGACTACGCGGCCAAGCTCCAGAAGGAGGACCTGAAGACCCTCAACAAGGAGGAGATTCTCCAATACACCAAGGACATGGACGCCTACGCTGTCGAGCGGATCAAGGTCTACCGCAGCGAAGCCAAGAGCTACTTCCAGAAGCTGGTGGAGAGCTACCCCGGCTCCGAGTGGGCCCGCCGCGCCGCCGACCGTCTGGTCAGCATGGGCACCAGCAGTGTCAAAGAAGAACTGGACAGCTAGCCCCATGGAGCTCGGCAGCCTGGGTCTAGGCACCTATCTGGGCCCGACTTCCGACGGGGCCGACAGCGCCCTGCAGGAGGCCGCGGAGACCTTCCTTGCGGCCGGAGGAACCGTCTTCGACACCGCCGCCAACTACCGCGGTGGGCGCTCGGAGCGGGCCCTGGGCCAGGTCTTCCGCAAGCAGCCCCGAGAGGCCTTCTTCATCTCCACCAAGGCGGGCTACATCCCCATGCCTGAGCCCGACCCCGACGAGAATCCCCGCGCCTGGTTCTACCGAGTGCTGGAGAGACCCGGCATCCTCGCGGTGGAGGACCTGGTGGATGGCTGCCACGCCATGACGCCGAAGTACCTGGCCCACCAGCTCGAAGTGAGCCTCGAGGCGCTGGGGGTCGAGACCCTGGACCTGTTCCACCTGCACAACCCGGAACACCAGCTCGTCCACCTGGGCCCTGAAGCCTTCTACGCAGCCGTGGGCCGCGCCTTCGAGGCCTGCGAGGGCTTCGCCGCGGCAGGGAAGATCCGCAGCTATGGCCTGGCCACCTGGAACGGCTTCCGCGTGGCCCCGGACCAATCCGACCACCTGAGCCTTGAGCGCCTGCTGGCCCTGGCCGAAGCCGCCGGTGGGAAGGACCACCACTTCCGCTGGCTCCAGCTGCCCTTGAACCTGGCCTTGCCCGAGGCCTTCCTCCTGCGGACGCAGCCCTTCAAGGGCGAGCGGCTCACGGCCCTGCAGGCGGCCCAGGCAGCAGGCCTGTCGGTGCAGACCTCCGCTTCCCTCATGCAGGGCCGCATCCTGAGCCAGCTGCCTGACGGCTTGGCCGAGGACCTGGGTGGCGCCACCCCGGCCCAGGGCGCGCTGCAGTTCGTCCGCTCCTGTCCCGGCGTCACCGTGGCCCTCTGCGGCATGGGCCAGCGGGCCCACGTGCTGGAGAACGCCGCCGTGCTGAAGCTGCCGAAGGTGGACCCCATGGCCCTGGCGAGCCTGTTCGGATGATCCTCCTGGCCATCACCCCGGGGACCGGCTTCGACGCCGGCCGCTGGAAGTCCGTCCTGCGCTCGGGGGTGGACGCCTTCCTCATCCGCGAGAAGGAGCTGCCCCCACGGCAGCTGCTGGAGGCCGCCCGCTGGTGCCAGGACACGGCGCCCGAGGTGGCGCTCTGGGTGGCGGGCCGGCTGGACGTGGCCTGCGCTGCAGGCTGCGGATTGCACGCACCCGAGGCTTACCCGGAGCTGACGCCCGGGCAGGTGCCGCTCTCCCGGCCCCTCCATGCGGAAAGCCAGTGGCCCGGCCGCAGCGCCACGGAGCAGCTGCTGGTATCCCCGGTGTTCAGCAGCCCCGGCAAGGGTGCCCCCTGGGGCCCGGAGAGGCTGTGGCGGTTCCTGGACAGCCTGCCGTCCGGAGGTCCCCGGCTGCTCGCCCTGGGCGGCGTGGAACCGGCCAACGCGGCGTCTCTCAGCCACCCCCGCCTCGCCGGGTTTGCCGCCATCCGGCCCTTCTGGGGGGGCGACCCCGAGCGGGCAGTCGCGGATTTCCGCGGAGCTTGAGCGTATCCTTCCCCTATGTTCCGGGACCTGCGAGAGAAAGTGAGCACGCCGCGGCGGCTGGTGGCCTGGGTGGCCCTGGGTCTGCTCCTGGCGGCCACGGCCTTCCTGCTGCCCCGCCTGTCGCCCCACCCCATGCTCCGGCTCACCCGGGATGCGCTCCTCTGGGCCATCCTCTGCTACGGCGCCATTCGGCTGATCGCCTTCCTGCTGCTGGATCCGCTACTGAGCCAGCGCAAGACCGCCACGCCAGGGTTTGCGCGGGACCTCCTGATGGTGGCCCTCTACCTCCTGGCCGCCGGCGGCATCCTCCGCGAGGTGCTGCACGTCGGCCTGGGTCAGCTGCTGGGCACCGGCGCCATCGCCGCCGCGGTGGTGGGCCTCAGCCTCCAGGAAGTGCTGGGCAACCTCTTCGCGGGCATCTCCCTCCATCTGGACCCGGCCTTCCAGGAGGGTGACTGGGTGGAGATCACGGGCACCCTCCGCGGCGGTCCGGGCCGGGAGACCCTCATCGGTCAGGTGGAGGCGATGACCTGGCGGACCGTCCAGCTGCGCACCGAGAACGGCGACATGGACATCCTGCCGAACCGGCTCATCGCCCAGGCCGTGGTGACCAACCTCTACGTGCCCTCGGGTCTCCACCGCCGCACCACCAGGGTCGTGGTGGAGCCCCGCCCCGACCTGCACCGCGGCCTGGAGAAGCTCAGCCTGGCCCTGGCGGGCCTGCCCCACCTGCCCCAGCATCCCCCCGAGGTGGTGGTCCACAGCACCGACCTGGGCGGCGCGGTCCTCGAGCTCCGCTTCTGGGCCCTGGGCTTCCGACACGGCCGCCAGGGGGTCTTCCAGGCCACGCGGCTGGCCGCCACCGTGCTACCCCGGGAGGGCTTCCGGCTCATGGGGCCCCATGGCCCGACCCCCCTGGTCGGCACCCTGGAGGCCACCCCCAGCGCCTCGCTCATGGAGGAGCTGGTCCGCCAGTTCGGCCTGCCAGACCACTGGGCCGGGGAGCTGCGCAGCCACCTCCGGCGGCGGACCCTGGCTCCTGGAGAAGGGGTCATCCGAGAGGGCGATCCAGGGGACTCCCTCTTCGCCGTGCACCGCGGCACCCTGCAGGTGGTGCGGGCCGAGGAGCGCCTGGAGCCCTACACCGGGCTGTTCTGGAAGCCCCTGGCGGAGCTTGGCCCCGGGCAGTGGTTCGGTGAGGCGAGCCTGCTCACGGGCGCGCCACGCAGCGCCACCGTGGTCGCCCTCACCGAGGCCGAGGTGCTCGAGCTGCCCAAGGCGGCCTTCGAAGACGCTCTGCGGCGGGAGCCCCAGTGGCTGGAGCGGCTGGTGGACCTCATGGAGCAGCGCGGCCACGAGGTGCCCGAGGCCGCCGCCCCGAGGGAGAGCCGCCGGGCCCACTGGACCCGCCAGGTCCGGACCTGGTTCGGGCTTGCCGGAACCAACTGAGCCCGCTGGTATCATGGGGGCGCGGAGGCACCATGGACTTGCCAGAGCACTTGCACAACCTGGTGAGCGAGCTGGGGGATTCCCTTGTGAAGGCTCTGTCCGAGGATGACCACTGCCGCGACCTGGCCTTCCAGATCCAGGCCAAGGGCTATGCGCTGATGCTGATCCTCGAGGCCGCGCCCCACAGCGCCGGATCCCAGGAAACCTCCGAGCATGAGGACGCCGAGTCAGCTGCGCCCTTCTCCGAGGACGACCTGCGCCTGATGAAGTCCTTCAAGATCCGGGTGGACTGACCTTGTCCCCACGGTGGGATGCGCCGGCTCCCGAAGCCGGCCCCGCGTCGCGACCCAATGCGGCGGGTCTGACCCGGGCGGCCCTGGGCGACCTGGTGGCGAGCCTCGGAGAACCAGCCTGGCGCGGCAAGCAGCTCTTCACGGGACTGCTGCGCCAGCGGTGGACCCGCTGGGAGGCCTTCTCGAACCTGTCCAAGCCCCTGCGGGCCCGGCTGGAAGCCGAGGTGGATCTGCTGTGGCCGGCCATCGTCCAGAGCCAGGCCTCAGCGGACGGCTCCACCAAGCATCTCTTTGAGCTCGGAGACGGCCGCCAGGTCGAGGGCGTCCACATGCCCAATGCCATCCGGGGGACCGGTCTGCGACCTACACCCCCGGAGCCCCCTGGCTTCGACGACCTTGACTGGGTCACGCTCTGCCTGTCGAGCCAGGTGGGCTGCGCGATGGGGTGCACCTTCTGCGCCACGGGCCAGATGGGCATCCTCCGCAACCTCAGCGGCGCCGAGATCGTGGGCCAGGTGGTGGCCATGCTGAACCACCACGGGCACCCAGCCGAGCGCCCCATCAACCTGGTGTTCATGGGCATGGGCGAGCCCCTGCACAACCTCGACAACCTCATGACCGCCTTCGAGGTCCTGACCGATCCCGAGGGCCTGGCCATCCCGCCCCGACGCATCACGGTGTCCACCTCCGGCCTGGTGAGCGGCATCGACCGTCTGGCCAGCTACCCCCGGCGGCCCCGGCTGGCCCTCAGCCTGAACGCCACCACCGACGAGCACCGCTCGCGGATCATGCCCGTGAACCGGGTCTGGAACCTCGAGGCCCTGGCCGAGGCCCTGGGCCGCTTCCCCCTGCAGTCCGGGGAGCGCATCACCCTGGAATACGTGCTGCTGAAGGGCGTCACCGACAGTCTGGAGGATGGCCGGCGCCTCGCGGCCTACGCCCGCCGCTTCCCCTCCAAGGTGAACCTCATCCCCTTCAATACCCATGAAGGCTCGGGCTTCCTGACGCCCGACGAAGCCCGCATCCGGGCCCTCTGCGGCCTGCTCACCGAGGCGGGGATCACGGTGAGTGTCCGGCGCAGCCGGGGCCAGGATGTGGCAGGCGCCTGCGGCCAGCTGGTCCGCCCGAAATCCCCCCGACTGGCCCCTTCCGGGGACGAAGACTGAAGCCCACGGCCTTGTTTCAGTCATGCTTGGGGGGTGCAACCCGCCCCGAAGCCCTTCTTCGAAACCCTCCACGCCCTCCTGGACGCGGAAGGGGAGATCACGCTCGGCGAGCTGCTGGATGCCGCGGGCGAGCAGAGCTACGGCCTGCTGGTGCTGCTGCTGTCCCTGCCGAACCTCATCCCGGGCCTGAATGTGGGCCTGGCTCCCATTGGTGGCATCGGGCTCATCGGCCTTGGGGCCCAGCTGGCATGGGGCACGCCGCATCCCTGGATCCCCCGCAAGGTTCAGGCGCAGCCCATCCACAAGGGCCGGATCAAGGAGGCCCTGGCCAAGCTTGAGGCCCAGCTCGACCGCTTCCGCTGGAGCGGGGCCGAGCGGCGCCCCCTCAACCACCGCTGGATCGGCGCCTGCATCTCCTGGACCGGCCTCCTGCTCGCCATTCCCGTGCCACTGCCCTTCGGCAACCAACTGCCCGCCGCCATCCTCTGCCTGGTGGGCGCAGCCCTGCTGGAGGAACGGCCCACCTGGGCCTGGATCGGCGCGGCCGGCGCCCTGGCCAACACCCTCTATTTCGCCTCCTCCTTTGGGTTCATCGCCAGGACTTCGGTGAAAGCCTTCCACGCCCTGGTGCGATGATGCGCTTCGACGCCCTGACCCTCTTTCCCGAGTTCTTCGAGACCGCCCGGCTGGGCGTCACGGGCCGGGCCTTCCGGGAGCTGGGCCACGGCCTGCACACCCACAGCTACCGGGCCTTTGCGGACAACACCTTCGGCCACGTGGACGACAGTCCCTTCGGCGGCGGGCCCGGCATGGTGCTGCGACCCGAGGTCCTGCGGGACACCCTGGCTTCGGTGCCGCGCACCGGTGCCACCCGCATCCTCCACTTCAGCCCAGCCGCCCCCCCCCTGACCCATGCGAAGGTCCTGGAGCTGGCCCGGCTGGATCAGTTGATCCTGGTCTGCACGCGCTATGAGGGCCTGGACCAGCGGGCCGTGGACCAGTGCATCGACGAGGAGCTCAGTGTGGGGGAGGCCGTCCTCAGCGGTGGGGAGCTGCCCGCCCTCTTCCTCATCGACGCGATCTGCCGCTGGCTGCCCGGGGTGCTGGGCAACGAAGCCTCCGCCGACCAGGACAGCTTCGCCACGGGCCTGCTGGATCACCCGCACTACACCCGGCCCGCAGTCTTCGAGGGGCTGGAAGTGCCCGCTGTGCTCCAGGGCGGCAACCACGGGGCCATCCGCCTCTGGCGCTTGCGCGAGGCCATGACCCGGACGAAGCGCCTCCGCCCCGATCTCTGGGCAGCCTTCCTGCGGGACCGGCTGCCAGAGCTGGACCGCCCCGCCCAGTGGTGCGCCTGGCAGGTGGAGCACCCCCAGGACTGGGAGCGGCCCAAGCCCAAGGGCTGGCGGTGGGTTCCGTCCAGCTAGGAGCCGGAGGCCGACTCAGGACTTTGGCCTTCCCTTTCCATGCCTTTCCGCTAGACTGGTGGACTCCCCGTCTGGGGACCATCGAGCCATGTCCATGTGGGACCGCTGGCCCAGGAGCCCACCATGACCAGCATCATCGATCGTCTCGAAGCCACCCTGCTTCGCTCTGACCTCCCCCGCATCCAGCCCGGCGACACCGTCAAGGTGCACGTCAAGGTGAAGGAAGGCGAGAAGGAGCGCATCCAGCTCTTCCAGGGCATCGTCATCGGCATCAAGGGCGGCGGCATGCGCACCTCCTTCACCGTCCG
>CAIRAS010000510.1 GCA_903876615.1 uncultured Holophagaceae bacterium | reverse complement strand
GAGATCACGGTCACCTGCGGCGCCACGGAGGCCATGGCCGCGGTGCTGCTGGCCCTGGTGGATCCGGGCGAGGAGG
Organism: uncultured Holophagaceae bacterium; assembly: GCA_903876615.1. The sequence goes on along the minus strand of CAIRAS010000510.1, from coordinate 3,304 downwards.
GGATCGTCTTCGAGCCCTGGTACGAGAACTACGGCCCGGACGCAGTGCTCTGCGGCGCTCGGCCAATCACCGTGCCCCTGCCCGTGGGCCAGCCCCTGGACCTGGACCGCCTGGCCCGTGCCTTCGGACCGCGAACCCGGGCCCTCATCCTGAACACGCCCAACAACCCCACGGGGAAGGTCTTCAGCGCCGACGAGCTGGCGGGCATCGCCGCGCTGTGCCAGCGGCACGGCGCCTATGCCATTACGGACGAGATCTACGAACACATCATCTACGAGGGCCGCCACATTCCGCTGGCCACGCTGCCGGGCATGGCCGAGCGCACGGTGACGATCTCCGGCGCCTCGAAGACCTATGCCATCACCGGCTGGCGCATCGGCACCATCCTGGCCCCGGCGCAGCTGACCGTCGCCATCCGCAAGGTCCACGACTTCCTCACCGTGGGCGCCCCCGCGCCCCTGCAGGAGGCCGTTGCTGTGGCCATGGAGACGCTGCCCCGGGCCTACTACACCGACATGGCCGAGGCCTACCGCCACCGCCGCGACCTGCTCTGCGGTGCGCTGACCAAGGCGGGTTTCCGGCTCCAGCCGCCCCAGGGCGCCTACTACGTGCTGGCGGACTACTCAGCCCTGGCCCGCGAGGCCGACACCGCCTTCGCGGCCCGGCTGGTCAAGGAGGCCGGCGTGGCCACGGTGCCCCTGTCGAGCTTCACCACGGACCCCGACCCGCCGCGCATGGTGCGGTTCGCCTTCTGCAAGACCGACGACGTGCTCCTGGAAGCCGCCCGGCGGCTGCAGGCTTTCGCAGAGAGGTAACCCCTCAGGCCAGGAACTGGAGGCCGCTGGCGAAGCCGCCTTCTTCCTCCTGGGTCCAGAGCACTTCGGAGGCTACGGGCACGCTGGTGGACCCTCCCGGCAGCGGGACGTGGAGCCGCAGGATCTCACCCCGGCGCAGCGGGGCGGGAGTCCGGAGGCTCAGGCCTCCCTCGCTAATGTCGCGGGCGACGCCCTGGGTCATGCCCCGGGTGGCGCTGCTCGTTCCCGGCGAGGCAGACTCATAGCGCACCACCTGGCGCATGGGCATCCGGGGACTGGTTCGTTTTTCAAAGGTGGCAGTCATAAGTAATTATACTTATCTATGACTCTAGCATCACCCATGCCCTTTGGGCGTGCGAGCTTGCCCTGGGTCGCTCAGGGGCAGCCGTCCACCCACCTGTCGGCAAAACTTTTGTCACGATTTTGTCGGGTTCTGGCTTGGTCGGACCAGAAGGTGGGTTAATCTTGCCTTTTCCCAAGGAGTGTTCCGGTGGCCATCGCAAGCTGGAACTCCCGCTTTCTGACGGGTGTCGAGATCATCGACAGGCAGCACGAGGCCCTCTTCGAGACCGTGAACACCCTGGCCGATGCGGTCAAGCTGAACAACGAGTCGCCGCGGGTGGTGGGGTACCTGGAGCTGCTGGTCAGGCTGACGCAGGAACACTTCACCACCGAGGAGCAGTTCCTCCGCGAGTCTGGCAACCAGCAGCTCCGCTCCCATCTGGAGGAGCACCGCGGCCTGGACGCCAAGCTGCAGGAACTCCAGACCAAGCACACCCATGGTGGCCTGGTGTCCGCCGACGTGACCATGTTCTTCGCCGAGTGGTTCGCCCACCACATCAATGAGGCAGACATGGCCAACGGGGGGGCGGACTGGAAGCCCGGTCCCGTCACCGGGGACTGAGGGCAGGCTGGGAGACCGGGCTCAGCTGCGGAGCAGCTCCCGGCGGATGGACTCGGCCACCTGGCGGACCGCCTCGGAGCCGGAGTCGTCCCCGGAGAGCCGGTGGGCCTGCTGGATGCGGCGGGCGATGGCGAGGCAGGCCTCAGCCGTGGTCTTTTCAATGACTTTGACGGGGGGCTTGGACATAACGTTTCCCGGTGGCATGGGTCCTCCAATGCGGTTCCGGCGGGGTGGGAATAGGTGCTTGGTTGGGCTTCCCCTTAAGATGTCCCGAACATTCTGTTCGTTCCTGGATTTTATGAAACATGTGCCGACAGGAGCTGGCGGCCCGGACCACCCGGAGGTCCCCGCTGTACCAACCGACCGGTTCGCAGCATCCAACTCCCATTCAGGAGGCTCGCCATGCGACCACGCACCATCCTGGGCGTCCTTGTCCTGGCCGCAGCCCTGGCGGGCTTCGGATTTGCCGTCTCAACCCCCCGGAGCGCCCCCCTGGCGGGTCCGGCCCCTCGTGAGGATTTCCCGGTGACCGACACCAAGAAGCCATCCGCTGCCGAGCTGAAGCAGAAGCTCAGTCCCATGCAGTACCACGTGACCCAGGAGGCGGGTACCGAGCCGCCCTTCCGCAACGAGTACTGGAACGAGCACCGGGAGGGGGTCTACGTCGATGTGGTGAGCGGGAAGCCGCTGTTCAGCTCGAAGGACAAGTTCGACTCGGGCTGTGGCTGGCCCAGCTTCACCAAGCCCCTGGCCGGGCCGGATGTGGTCGAGAAACGCGATGTCACCCTCGGCATGATCCGGACCGAGGTCCGCTCCAGCGCCGTGGACAGCCACCTGGGCCATGTCTTCGAGGATGGCCCCGCGGACCGCGGCGGTCTGCGGTACTGCATCAACAGCGCCGCCCTGCGCTTCGTGCCCGTGGCCGACCTGGAACAGGAAGGCCTGGGCAGCTTCCTGCCCCTCTTTGGCAAGGCTGCTGCGACCCCGAAGGAGGAACTGGCCACCCTGGCGGGCGGCTGCTTCTGGGGCATGGAGGACCTGCTGCGCAAGCAGCCGGGCGTCCTGGGCACGGAGGTGGGCTACACCGGCGGCACCGTGGCCAAGGCCACCTACGAGCACCACGAGGGCCACGCGGAGGCGGTGCAGATCCGCTTCGATCCCTCGAAGACCACCTATGAGGCGCTGCTGCGCTTCTTCTTCCGCATGCACGACCCCACCACCCTGAACCGCCAGGGCAACGACACGGGCAGCTCCTACCGCAGCGCGATCTTCTTCCACTCCGAGGCCCAGCGGCTGGCCGCCGAGAAGGTGAAGGCCGAGGTGGACGCCAGCGGCAAGTGGAAGCGCCCCATCGTCACTGAGATCACCGCCGCCGGCCCCTGGTGGCGCGCCGAAGACTACCACCAGGACTACCTGATCAAACACCCCGGCGGCTACACCTGCCACTGGGTCCGAGACTGAGCCGACAGAAAACCGCTTCACCACAAAGACCACAAGACGGCCGCAGATTGTCACTTCCTTCGTGAGTCTGGTTTTCAGGAAAAGATGGTTTAACCACAAAGAACACAAAGGCCACAAAGAAAAG
>CAIRAS010000509.1 GCA_903876615.1 uncultured Holophagaceae bacterium | reverse complement strand
GCCACTCTTGAAGTGATCGATGACCGCCCGGGCGTAGCCGTGCCCCTCGAACTCGGGGTAGACCATGATCGAGAAGACCGTGAACTGGCCGGATTCGATGCGGCAGCGGGACTTGCCCACCTGGGTCCCGTCCTGCTCGATGTCGAACCAGTCGTAGTCCCCGAGGTCCACGGAGCGGGGTCGCTGGATCAGCTCAAGGCCCTGGCCGATGGTTTCTGTCATCCCGCGAATCCTTGGCAGAAAGCCAGCACGTTGGCTCCCAGATCCTTCAGATAGTAGCCGCCCTCCAGGACCGCGAACCGGCGGCCGCGGCAGAGGCGCAGCGAGGCCTCCCGGATCAGGGTGCCAAGCCTGCCGAAATCCGGGGTATCCAGCTTGTGCCCCACGTCCAGCTTGTAGGCGTCGAACCCGGCGGAGACGGCGATGATGTCTGCGTGCCCGAGGGCCGCGAGGCGCGCCTCCACCAGCGTCAGGTATTCCTCGGCCGTCGCCGCGAAGGGGTTGAAGATCTCAGCCTGGGGCCAGCCGGCGAGCACGTCCCGGGTGCCGTCCCCCGTGTGGGCGTCGAAGTCGATGACGAAGGCACTCTCGATGCGCCGCTCGGCTCGCAGCACGAGCAGGGCCAGGGCGAGGTTGCTGAAGGTGCAGTGGCCCCAGGCGCCTGCGCGCGAGGCGTGGTGCCCGGGCGGGCGGATGCAGGCGAAGGTCGGATCACCGCCATGGGCCAGGCGCCCGGCAAGGATAGCCCCGCCCGCGGCCAGGCTCGCCATGGCGAAGCGTTCCTTGTCTGCCACCACCTGCTGGACATAGTCCGGATCGTGGGCCAGGAGCAGCTGTTCCACCGTGGCTGGGACCGGGGCGACCCGCGCCCAGGCGCTGCCGCCGAGGCCACTGAGGGCCGCTTCCATGCGCCCTGGCATGGCTGCGTTGTCCTGGGCGTAGGAGGAACCCCGAAACCGCTCGTCGGTGACCAGCTTCATCTCAATCCTTGATGTGGGACAGGAGCACGTTCTCGAGGCAGCTGCGGATGAAGCCCATGGCGTCCCTCAGGATGGGTTGGCCGTGACCGGGATAGATGGTCTTGATGTCGAGTCCCGCGAGGCGCTCCAGCGAGCTCACATAGGTCTTCGGATAGGCGCCGAGATGATCCGAGATCCGGTAGAGCGTGTCCCCGGAGAACAGGGTGCCGCTCTCCGGCAGGTAGACGCAGAGGGAGTCCTCCGAGTGGCCCGGGGTGTGGAGCAGGCGCCCGAACTGGTCGCCCACCATGATGAACATGCCGTCGTGGACCGCTTTGTAGTGCTTGCCGAAGGCCTTCCAGGCGAAGGTCTCAGGGCTGAACTGCTGCTCGATGCCGGGCAGACCGCCCGTGTGGTCGAAGTGCTCGTGGGTCAGGATCACCTGCTCCACGGACTTCTTCCCGATACCCTTGGAGGGCAGCGCCATCTCCCGCAGGAAGTAGGCGAGGTTCTCGGGATGGGTGCTGCCGGTGTCGATGAGGGTGTTGCGGTCCGAGGTCGTGTTGTTCTCGCCCAGGACCCAGTAGGAGACGCAGGCATAGTCCGAGGGGTCATCCCGGTGGAGGGGAATGACGCGCATGGCTCAGGCTTCCGACTTCTGGTAGAGCGGCGTGCCCCGTTCAAACTGCCGGAAGCGGGTGGCGAAGGGCGGCGGGATCGCCTGGTTCCCGTCCACCGCCAGGAAGCCCCCGGGCAACAGGGTCTGATGAAACATGTCCAGGACCTTCACCTGGTCCGCGGGCGAGAAGTGCATCAGGACGTTCTTGCAGACGATGAGGGAGAACCCCGTCTCCGGGGGTACCAGGGTCAGCAGGTCATGCTGGATGTAGCGGACCCGCTCCCGGATCGGGGCGGTCAGCCGGAACACCTCCGGGTTCGCCGTGCCCTCGAAGTACTGCTCCCGGTGGGCCTGGGGCACCCAGAAGATGTCCTGGCGGCTGTACTCGGCGGCCCGGATCTTGTCGGCGAACTGGGCGTAGTTGCTCTCCTCGTAGTCCGTGGCGAGGACGTCCAGGTTGCGGAAGTGAAAGGCGCCCAGCTTCGAGGCGAACAGGATGGCCAGGGTGAAGGGCTCCTCGCCGGAGGCGCACCCCGCATCCCAGACCCGCATCACCCGGGAGTGGCTGATGGCTGGTATCACGTGTTCCCCAATGGCGTTCAGCGCGTCGGTGTCTCTGAAGAAAGAGGTGTAGGCCATGGCTCACTTTGTCTTTGCGGGGGCGAAATTCAGGAGAAACACAGACGGGAGCAGCAGGCTACCGAATCCCCAGTGTAGTCCATCGGCTCGGACCAAGGCCCGGCACTCCCCGAGGACCGGGGCCCGACTTCGCACCCTGCAGCTCCGGCCTCCTGGTCTGGGGGCGGGAGGATCCGAGGGGGTGAGTCCGTGTTTAGACCTGGACTTTTAAGCCTAGATTAGGAATCATATTTGCCTCTTTTTCCCAATTAGCAAGACCACTTTGAGCCATTTGTATTCATGGTAGTAAATGCCTAGATGTCGATTTATCTCCCTTTATTTTGTTTCTTTACATTTTATTGAAATATATTTTATGCAGATATTTACCTTAGCGGAGGATCAAGTCGATTGGGAGGGACAGGAATCTTTCCCCTTCCTCCACTTGCCGGCGTTGCCATGTCACCTGCAGCCACGAGCCTTCCCGCCCATCCCCGGATTGGTATCGGGTGCATCTGCGCTTCCCGGACGAGCCTGACCCAGCGCCGAACGCCCGGGTCCGCGGGGAATCCGGTTCGGGCTGGAGTCGGCCTTCGTGGCCACGGCGCCGGGCGACTGGCCCTTCTGGGCCGGTTTCCTTTCCGGGCCCTCCAAGATCTCTTTTTCAGCGGCTAGCTCCGCAGCCTTTCCCTTCCCAAAGACTTCCCAACCCGCTCCAGCTTCACATTCCTCTTTCCCTTCAAGGAGATCCACCATGCGATTCCTCGATAACACCAAGATCGGACCCAAGCTCATCGGGGCCTTTCTCGTCGTGGCAGCCATGCTCGTCGGCATGGGCTTCATGGGCAGCAACAAGATCCACGCCATCGATGAGGCCGACACCCGGCTCTACGAAAAGATGACCGTGCCCCTCGGCGAGCTGGGCGACATGATGCAGCTGTTCCAGCGCCAGCGCGTGAACGTGCGGGACGCGCTCATGACAGGAGATGTCGAGAAATTCGGCGCGCGCCTCAAGGAGATCGAGGTCCAGCTGACCAAGGTGGAGGAAGGCTTCCAGAAGACCCTCCTGTCCGCCGAGGGCAAGGAGATGTACAAGCAGTACAAGGATGCCAACAACAAGTACGATGTCATCTCCGAGCGGGTCATGGCCATGGCCAAGGCCGGGAAGCTGAAGGACGCGGAAACCCTCCTGCGGGGCGACGGCTCCAATGTCCAGACCGAGGTGAACAAGGCCCTGGAGCACCTCCAGGACATGAAGCTGAAGCTGGCCAAGGACGCCTCCGACGGGAACACCGTCCTGGCCAATTCGGCCACGCGCATGATGTACTCGATCATGGGCGTCGCGGTGCTCTTCGCGATCGGCATGGGCCTGATCCTCACCAAGTCCATCACCGGCCCCCTGTCCAAGGGCGTCGAGATGATGAAGGAGATGGCCAAGGGCCACCTGGGCGTGCGGCTGCACATGGACCGCAAGGACGAGATCGGCGAGCTGGCCGACGCCAT
>CAIRAS010000508.1 GCA_903876615.1 uncultured Holophagaceae bacterium | reverse complement strand
TTGCTTTATCCCCCATTCGGCGGAGCTCGCCACGCTCCGCGTGGCTCACAAGAGAAAGCCCGGCGCAGCCGGGCTTTCTCTTGTGCCAACCACCTGCATCCGGATAACCGCCACCCTCGGCTGCCGTTACCATCAGGGATGCCGCGCCGCCGCCTGCTGGTCCTCATCCTGCTTGGATTCGCTTCCGGGCTGCCCCTCTACCTCACCGGCTCGACGCTGAAGGCCTGGATGACGGACGAGGGGCTCAGCCTCGGCACCATCGGCCTCTTCAGCTTTATGACCCTGCCCTACAGCCTGAAGGTGTTCTGGGCGCCTCTGCTGGACCGGTATGCCCTACCAGGCCTGGGGCGCCGCCGGGGCTGGATGGCACTCATGCAGGTGGGCATGGCTGTGGCCCTCGTCCTGCTGGGCTTTGCACAGCCACACCTCGACCTCTCGCGGGTGGTCCTCCTGGCCCTGGCGGTGGCCTTCACCAGCGCCACCTTCGACATCGCCGTGGACGCCTGGCGGGCCGAGGCCCTGGACCAGAAGCAGCTCGGCCTCGGGAACAGCATCCACATCGCTGCCTACCGCGTGGCCATGCTGGTGAGCGGGGGCCTGGCGCTGATCCTGGCCCAGGCGCTGGGCTGGCGCGCCACCTACCTGGCCATGGCCGCCCTCACCCTGCTCGGCACCCTCGGCACCTGGCTGGCGGTGAACACCGATACCATCGCCTCCGCCCCGAAGACCCTGCAGGAGGCCATCACGGGTCCCCTGAAGGACCTGCTCCAGCGGAAGGGGATCGCCTACCTGCTGGGCTTTGCCGTGTTCTACAAGCTGGGGGACTGGCTTGCGGAGTCCATGACGATGCCCTTCCTGCTGCGGGGCATGGGCTTCTCCAAGATGCAGGTGGGCACCGTGCAAAAGACCACGGCCATGCTGGCCATCATCGGGGGCGGCCTCCTGGGGGGCTGGATGCTCACCCGCATGAGCCTCCGCCGAGCCCTCTGGCTGTGCGGGTTCCTGCAGGCCGGCAGCATCCTCGGCTTCTGGATCATCTCCCTGCTGGGGCGCCACCTGCCGCTCCTGGTGGCGGCCAACACCTTGGAAAACCTGGCCTTCGGCATGGGTGGGAGCGCCTTCGCCGCGCTGCTGATGGGCAGCTGCAACCGCTCCTACACCGGCACCCAATACGCCCTCTTCAGCGCCCTGATGGCCCTCCCGCGCAGCCTCTTCGCGGGGCTCACAGGCTTCATGGCCGATACCTATGGCTGGAAGCTCTACTTCCCGATCTGCGCCGCCGCCGCCATCCCGGGGCTGCTCCTGCTGCTGCTCTGGGACCGCTGGGGGCTTCCGGAAGAGCCGGAGGCGTGACATTGTCCTATTCCGGGGGTTCCATGTTCCGTGCTTTGCTCTGCCACTCCGCCTTCACCCTGGCCGCCCAGGGGCCGCCCCCGGCGCCCCTGCCGCTGCCGGCGCCCACGCCGGCTCCGAGCGGCAAGGCCAGCTCGAACCCCCTGAAGGAAGTGGTTCGCGCCGACCTCAGTGCCGCCGAGGTCGGCACCCCCGAAGCCCTCACCGCCTCGCTCTACACCTTCATCTCCGGCCCGAAGGACCAGAAGCGGGATGTCGAGAAGATCCGCAGCCTCTTCCACCTCCAGGCCCGCATCCTGGTGGCCGCCCGCCATCCGGAGAAGGGGCCCTTCCTGCGCCCCATGGAGCTGGAGGCCTTCCTTGGCTTCGCCGTCCCTCAGTGGGAGAAAGGCTTTTTCGAGAAGGGGACCAGCGTCACCGTGCAGAAGCACGAGGGGATTGCCCAGGTCTGGTCCGCCTATGAGATCCGCCTGACCGCCGAGGGACCCGCCATGTACACCGGTGTGAACGCGCTCCAGTGCGGCTGGGACGGCAAGCGCTGGTGGATCACCCACCTGGAGTTCCAGAGCGCCCCCACGGCGGCACTGCTCAATGAACCCATGAAATAGGTTGGGCTGAAGCTACCGGGCGAGGGGTCGACTGGCGCTGCGCCAGGCCTCCATGCCTCCCCGCAGGACATAGATCCAGGTGAAGCCCCGCGCGGTCAGCAGGTCCAGGGCCTGGTGGGAGAGTTCGTCGGTCTCGTCCACCAGCACCATGGCCCGCTTGGCGCTAGGGTCCGGCTTGACGAAGCGGGAGGGCATCTCCGCGAAGGGGACGTGCAGACAGCCCCGGATGTGTCCCTTGGCGAAGTCCTGGGCGTTCCGCAGATCCACCACCAGCGCGCCGGAACCCGTCAGCATGGACTCCACCTGGAGCGGGGTCAGCACCGGGCGGCCCTTCGCCCGGCGCCAGGTGGCGATGCGGGGCAGGGATACCAGGAACCCGACCACCAGACAGAGGGCCGCGAAGACCGCCCCCGGCAGCCAGGGATAGTCCTTCAGCAGCGAGTCCAGGGTGATCGGTGGGGTCAGGTTGGCGATCATGGGACTCCATCCTCAGGGCGCAGGCGGTCTCGCGGTGGCGGGTCTGCCCGGGGGGATGATGCATCCAGGTCAGGCTTCAGGCAAGCCCAAGGCAGCGGCAAGGGCCCGGAACGCCTCCGGGAGGGGGGCGACAGCGTGGATGCGCTCCCCGGTGCCGGGGTGGTCCACGGAGAGCTTCCAGGCATGGAGGGCCGGATGGGGCAGGAGCAGGGGCTGGCTGTCGATGTCCTGCCAGCGGCCTGGGCCGCCATAGAGGGAATCTCCCATGATCGGCGCCCGCAGGTGCCCAAGGTGCACCCGGATCTGGTGGGTGCGGCCCGTGAGCAACTCACACTCCACCAGGGCGATGCTTGAGGTGCGGGCCAGGACCCGGATCCGGGTCTGGGCCGGGCGGCCACCGGCGGCCACCACCATGCGGAGGCGATCATGCTTGTGGCGGGCGATGGGCTCGTCAATGAGCAGGCTGCCCAGCTGCGGCAGCCGTGGGGAATGGCGCACGATGGCGAGGTAGCGCTTCTCCACCGTGCGGGCCTTGAACTGCTCCTGAATGGCCCGCTGGGCGTCGAGGGTCTTGGCGAGGCAGAGGCAGCCCGTGGTATAGCGGTCCAGGCGGTGGACCAGGCCCGGCCAGCCCGAGGCCAGCTCTTCGGCATCCTCCGAGGGTTCGGCAAGGGCATCCACTTCCACCGGGGTCTTCAGGCGGTGGAGGAGGGCGTTGACGATGGTGCCTCCGGCGTGACCGGGACCCGGGTGCACCACCATGCCGGCGGGCTTGTCCACGATCCACAGCAGGCCGTCCTCGTAGAGCGTCGGCAGGTCGATGGCCTCCGGCTCCAGGTGGGTCGCAGGCACGATGATCACGGGCAGGTCCGTCTCCACCAGGTCTCCGGGGCGCAGGCGGACGCCGCCCTTGGTCACGGGCTGGCCGTTCACCTTGACCAGACCGGTGCGGACGTGGGCATCCCAGCGGGCCCGGGGCACCTCCGGGTGGAGGTCAGCGAGGTAGCGGTCCAGACGGGGGGCGCCAGCCTCGGCGCAGAACTGCATCATCGGGTTTCCCTTGTGCGGCTCCAGGCCGCCCATAGGCCCAGGCCCAGGAGGGCGAAGGCGATACCTGTGAGGCGGCCGGTGCTGAGCCAGGTCCAGCCCAGCCAGCCCGTGCCGCGATCCACGTCACCGCGCCAGGTCTCGGTGATGACGCGGCCAAACCCCTCGACCAGGAAGTAGAGGGCGAAAACTTGACCCCGGAAGGTCCGCTTGGGGCGGGCCAGCAACAGGATGGCCATGACCAGGAGGTTGGCCAGACAGTTGTAGACCTGGACCGGATGCAGCGGAATGCCCAGGGGGGTGCCGCTGAAGGCGCGGGCGAGGGGATCCGTGAAGGTGGTGGCCCAGGGCAGGTGGGACTCGGTGCCGTAGCAGCAGCCGGCGGAAAAACAGCCCAGGCGGCCGATGGCCTGGCCCAGGGCCACGCCGGGCACCAGGGCATCGCCGGTGATCCGGAGGGGCAGGCCCTGGCCCTTGCGGAGCTTCCAGAAGAACACCGCCGTGGCGGCGATGATGCCCCCGTGGATGGCCCCCCCGGCCCGCAAGGTGCCGAGCGAGAAGACTTCCCGCACGGGTGTGCCGCCGATCAGGTCCACCACGATCATGAGCAGCTTCGAGCCCAGGAGGGCCGAGATCAGCATGGCGATGGCCAGATCCGTGATGGCCGAGGGGGACAGGCCGTCCAGTCCTCCCTGGCGCTTGGCCAGGGCGGTCCCCGCGAAGAAGGCGATGGCCAGCAGCAGGCCGTAGGTGCCCAGGGGGAAGGAGCCGAACTCAAGGAGGACAGGATGCATGCGGGGAACTCGGAAGGTCAGATGATGGGAAGACTGGAAACGGAAGGGCGTACCCTGAAGACTGGAGACTGACGAGGAGCACCCATGTCCCGGACCCCGATGACCCTCACCGCGCAGGATCTGGCCGAACGTTTGGGGGGCACCCTGGAGCATTGTCCCCCGGATCGCCCCATTTCCGAAGTGAAGCCGCTGGAAGAGGCTGAGGCGGGCTCCATCTCCTTCCTTGCCAACCCCCGGTATGTCGCCAAGGCCAAGGAAAGTCCGGCGGGCCTGATCCTGGTGGATGCCAAGACGGACCTGGGTGATCGGCCGGTCCTGCGGGTGCCGCACCCCTACTGGTGCTTCGCCCAGGCCATCGGCTGGTTGCATCCCGAGGCGGCGCCGGAGCGGAGTGCCACGCCGGTGCACCCCTCGGCGGTGCTCAGCGCGGACTGTGCGGTGGCCCCGGGTGCCTCGGTGGGCGCCCGGACCGTGGTGGCCGCCGGCTGCGTGCTGCATCCAGGGGTCCATGTCGGGGATGACTGCGAGCTGGGGGAAGGCTGTGAGCTGTTCCCCGGCGCGGTGCTCTACCGCCAGACCCGGCTGGGCCGGCGGGTGGTCATCCACGCCAACTCCGTGGTGGGTAGCGACGGCTACGGCTACGTCCTCGTGGAGGGGCGTCACGCCAAGATTCCCCAGGTGGGCTGGGTGGAGGTGGGTGACGATGTGGAGATTGGCGCCTGTGTCTGCATCGACCGCGGTGTGCTGGGTCCCACGCGGATCGGCGCTGGTACCAAGATCGACAACCAGGTCCAGGTGGCCCACAACGTTCAGGTGGGGAGCCACTGCCTGCTGGTGGCTCAGTCCGGCATCAGTGGGTCCACGAAGCTGGGCGACTACGTGACCCTGGCGGGCAAGGTCGGGGTCGTGGGCCACATCGAGATCGGCGCGCGCAGCGTCGTGGGTGGGAACAGCGTGGTGGCCAAGAGCCTGCCCGAGGGCAGCTTCGTCACGGGGTTCCCCGCCCGCCCCCATCGGGAGTGGGCCGAGGCCCAGGCGGCCCTGAACCGGCTGCCGAGGCTCATGAGGCAGCTGCGGAAGGGCTGATCACTCGCCGAGGCAGGCTCGCATCTTCTGGATCAGATCCCGGGGGCTGTAGGGCTTCTGGAGGAACTGGGCCGGGCCGTAGCGCTGCAGGTTGCCCGCGATGTCGCTGCTGCTGTAGCCGCTGGACAGGAGCACCGGTACGGTGGCGCCGGGACCGTCGCTCTTCCGGAGTTCAGCCAGCACCTCATCCCCGCCCAGCACTGGCATCGTGAGGTCAAGGACCACGGCCCGGATCCGGTCGGCCTGCTCCAGGTAGGTCTGGAGGCCTTCGCGCCCGTCACCAGCGGTCCGGACCCGGAAGCCGCAGCCTTCCAGGGTCAGCGAGGCCACACTGCGAACCGCCTCCTCGTCATCGACCACCAGGATGTCCCCGTGGCTGAAGTAGGCCTCCAGGGGGCGATCCTCCCAGGGCTCCACGATGCTGACTTCTTCCGAACGGGGGAAGAGCAGGCGGAAGGAAGTCCCTTCGCCGGGACAGCTGAGGACCTGCACGGCGCCGTGGTGGCCGCGCATGATGCCAAGCACCGCGGCGAGGCCGAGCCCCCGGCCCGTGAACTTGGTGGTGAAGAAGGGGTCGAAGATGCGCTGGAGGGTGTCCGTCTCCATGCCCGAGCCGGTGTCAGCCACTTCGAGATAGACCGAGGTGCCGTCGGGCGGGGTGCCCGCGAGGCAGTGGGTGAGGGTACCGGTCTCCACGGTCCCGGTGGAGATGGTGATCCTCCCGGTGCGCTCCTCCAGGGCATCGGAGGCGTTGGTGATGAGGTTCATGATCACCTGCCTGATCTGGGTGGCGTCGCCGTCGATGAGTGGCAGGTCCGGGGCGAAGCGGTGCTCCATCACCGCCTTTTTCGAGGTCACGGTCTCCAGCAGGCTCTCCATTTCGTCCACCAGGCGGGAGAGGGAGAGGGGCTCCACATGGAACTTGCCGCGCCCCGAGTAGGCCAGCAGCTGGTTGGTCAGCTCGGCGGCGCGCGTGGCGGCCATCTCGATCTGGTTGAGGCGGCGCTGCATGGGTGGCTGCAGCTCGGGGTCCATCAGAGCCAGTCCCGCGTGGCCCATGATGCCCATGAGCAGGTTGTTGAAGTCATGGGCGATGCCGCCCGCCAGCACGCCGAGGCTCTCCAGCTTCTGGGCCTGCTGGACCTTGGACTCCATGTCCTGCCGGTCCTGCTCTGCCTGGCGCCGCTCGGTCACGTCGCGGGCGTTCACCACGATGCCGTGGACGCCCGGAACATCCAGCGCGTTGTGCGAGATGGCCTCCATGAGCCGGGGTCTGCCGTCCTTGTGGATCACCCGGATCTCGAGGGTCCTGGAACTGCCGGGGGACTGGCTCAGTTCCAGGAAGGCCTTCTGGAATTGCACCAGGTCACCGGGATGGATCAGGTCGGCCGCCGAAGTGCCCAGGCGCTCGCCGGGCAGGTAGCCCAGGATTCTCCCGGCAGCGGGGCTGCTGTAGACCACCTGGCCAGCGCGGTCGAGGATCACCACCAGGTCGAGCGCGTGTTCGATGATGGCCCGCAGCCTCGACTCGCTGGCCTTGAGCTCTTGCTCCATGCGATGCCGGTAGAGGGCCATCTCCACGGTGGAGTGGAGGGTCCGCTCGTCGAAGGGCTTCAGGAGGTAGCCGTAGGGGCCGCTCTCCTTGGCCCGGGCCAGGGTCTGCTCGTCGGCGAAGGCCGTGAGGAAGACCACCGGAATGCCCAGGCTCTGAAGGTGACGGGCCGCTTCGACCCCGTCCATGCCCGAGCCCAGGGAGATGTCCATGAGCACGAGATCCGGGGCCAGCCGGCCAGCGGCTTCCAGCGCCTCTTCGCCACTGGAGGCCAGATCCACCGCCCCGTAGCCCAGCTCCTGGAGATGCAGCTTCAGGTCCATCGCCACGATGGCTTCGTCTTCGACGATGAGGATCCGAGAGGGGGTCATGGCTGCCGTCGGGCGGGGGGGAAGCTCAGGAGGAAGGAGGCTCCCCTGCGCCGTTCCAGCTCCAGGACCCCAGACAGCTGATCGGTCAGGGCTTTGACCAACTGGAATCCTAGACCACCCCCGTCCAGCTCCACGGTGGCAGGGAGCCCCTGCCCGGAATCGGCCACCCGCAGGGTGGTCCAGCCCCTGGCGTCCTGCCCGATCTCGATGTCGAGGCTGCCCCCCTCGCCCGGGGGGAAGGCGTGCTGGAGGGCATTGGCCACCAGCTCGTTGAGGATGAGGCCCAGGGGCATCGGGGCGTCAGGGCCGATGTCCACCTCGGCCACCCGCACCTGCAGGTCGATGAGGGCCGGGACGCTGGCATAGCTCCGCACGAGCCGCTCGGCCAGGGTCCGCACATAGCTCGGCAGGTCCAGCTGGGAGAAATCGGGGGCGTGCTTGAGCTTCTGGTGGATGAGGGCGATGGTCTGGATGCGTTCCTGGGCCTCCTGCAGGGCCCGCTGCAGGGCGGGGTCCTGGTTGGTCGAGGCCTGCAGCCGCAGCAGGCTGGAGACCACCTGGAGGTTGTTCTTCACCCGGTGGTGGATCTCTCGGAGCAGCAGGTCCTTTTGCCTCAGGGAGGCCTCCAGGACGTTCTCCTCGGCCACCTTCTGGGCATGGATGTCGAAGAGGAAGCCCATGACTTGACTCTCGGGGGTGCCGGCTTCCAGCCCTCCGGCGGCCCGCACCCAGTGGGAGCCTCCTTCGGGGGTCTGGAGTCGGAACTCGAACTGGGGGCTGCCCTGCGCGGGGCCCAGCTCCTGGAGGAAGCTGCGGAAGGCTCCCTGGTCCTCGGGGTGTACGACGCCGCCCCAGAAGGGGAGGGCGCGCCAGCTCTCCTGCGGCCAGCCGAAGAGGTCCTCATTGGTGCGGCCCAGGTAGACACAGGTCCCGCTCTCCGGGTCCATGGACCAGGGGATGGCACCCGTGCAGGCCATGAGCTGCTCCAGCCGCCGGTTGGGGCGGTCTTCGGGGAGGGCTTGGGGGCTCACCATCAGCCCATGGCCTGGAGCGGGGAGGCTCCCGCCATGGCGCGCAGGTCGGGCAGTCCGGGGGGCAAGGTGAGCACCTGGATGTCCACGGGCCTCCCGAGGGCCTTCAGCTCGGCCTCGAGCTCGGGACGCAGGGCGGCGATCTGGCTAGGATCCTGCAGCCAGAGGCGCACCCGCAGGCCTGAGCTGCGCTGCTCCAGGCCCATCCGCACCTCGCCCAGGGCGCTGAAGGGGACGCTCAGGAACACCCGGTGAGTCGGCGTCACGTCGGCACCCGAGGCCTCCCGCTCGTCCTCGATCCAGAGTCGCAGCGGCTCGCCCCCCGGGGCCCAGGGCAGGGGAAGCTCAAACCAGCCGGTGCCCTCCTGGGCCTGGAGCTGATGGAAGGGGGCCTCGGCTGGGGAGGCGGCGGGATTGGCCAAGGTCTTCATGGCCTCCTTCATCCAGGTGAGCCAGCTCTCGGGCTGCTCGGCGATGGCCGTGCCGGCCTGGATGAGGCTGCGGAACAAGGCCGCGAGGGGGGCCTGGTCGCTGCCGGCCTGGGTTCGCGCCAGCAGCTGGGCGGCCTCGCCGAAGACCAGGGGCGCCAATACCGCCGGAGCGGGGGGCGGGGTGGCCCGGAGCACCTCTAGCCGGATGCCGGCGCCTTCCGGCAGGGGCAGGGCCTTCAGGGCCAGGGTGCTACCTACGGGAAAGGGCAGGCCTCCCTGAGTCTTCAGCAGCTCCCCACCGGCCAGCCGCAGGAACATCCCCTCGGGCAGGAGGGCCTCCAGGGTGGCCTCGAGGGTTTGGCCGCTGAGGGCGGCCGTGAGGGCCGGGGTGGACGGCGCCGTCGCCGGAATCCTCAGAGATCCCAGCAACGCAGGCGTCAGTCCCAGGTTTTCGATCAAAGCTGCCCCATTCGATGGTTCCGATTCCCGCCTAGAGTCTGAAATGCCGACGGATTTGGCCCGGGATCTCGCTCAGGGGGGCCACCACATCGACGCAGCCACGCTCCACGGCGGCGCGGGGCATGCCGTAGACCACGCAGGACTCCTCGGACTCCGCAAAGGTGTAGGCGCCCCGGAGCTTCAGCTGTTCCATGCCCTTGGCCCCATCCGCGCCCATGCCGGTGAGGATTCCGGCCAGCACCTGGCCCCGGAACAGCTCCGCCACACTAAGGAAGAGTACATCGACGCTGGGGCGGTGCAGGGAGCCGACGGGCTCGGGGCTCAGCTCGATGCAGCCCTTGGGGCCGCGAGGGCCGTAGGTCAGGTGGATCCCGCCGGGCGCGATGTAGACCGTCCCGGCCTTCAGGGGCTCCCCCTGCTCGGCCTCCTTCACGTGGACCTGGCAGAGGCCGTCCAGGCGGTCCGCGAAGGGCTTGGTGAAGGTGCTGGGCATGTGCTGGACGATGAGGCAGGGTACCGGCAGGTTGGCTGGCAGCGTGGGCAGGATGTCCTGGAGGGCCTTGGGGCCGCCGGTGGAGCTGCCGATGACCAGCAGGTCCGCCTGGGGTGTGGAGGCGAGGCTGGCGCCTGCGGGGACCGGCACCTTCGGCAGGGCCGCAGGTCGGTGGGGCAAGGCCACGGGCGCGTGCACCACCGGCGCTGGTCCCGGCGCACCCGGCGCGGAGGGCGGGCGGTGGAACCGGGGCGACGAGGCGAGGCGGCGCACCTTCTCCTGCAGGTCGTGCTGGATCTGCAGGATGCTCATGCTCGCGTAGCTGTTCTCCTTGGGAATGAAGTCCAGGGCACCGATGGAGAGGGCCTCCAGGGTGGTCCGAGCGCCCTCCTGGGTGAGGCTCGAGACCATCAGCACAGGCATGGGATGGTCCGCCATGATCTTCTTCAGGCAGGAGAGGCCGTCCATGCGGGGCATCTCGATGTCGAGGGTGACGATGTCGGGCTTGTGCTCCTGGATCTTCTCGAGGGCGTCGAGGCCGTCTCGCGCCGTCGCGACCACGCGGAGATCCGGGGCCTCCTCCAGCATCTTCTGAAGGGTCTTCCGCATGAAGGGGCTGTCATCCACCACCAGGATCCGGATCGTCATGGGACTCCTCTAGGCCTGGAAAGCCAGCTCGACGAAGGCCAGGGCATGGTCCAGCTCGTCATCGATGGAGAAGGTGAGGCGCTCCACATCCAGATCCTTCTGGAGGGCGCTGGCCATGACCGCCTTGAAGGCCGACAGCTCATCCAGGGACACCACCAGGTGCTCGTCGGCGGGACCCATGGGAATGCGGGTCCGCACCAGCAGGTCCGAGAGGTTTATGAGGTTGGGGAGGAAGTCAGTGTTCGGGGGTTCGTGGTGGTCGCGGATCACTTCCACGATGGTCTGGGGGAAGGACCAGTCCGCAGCGAGGAGGGCGCCAGCCTCGGCGTGGTCCAGGCCCAGCACCGCCCGCTCGGCATTGAGGAAGAAGGCACCCCCTTCGACCTGCTGGAGGACCGTAGCGTAGGCCTCGGGATAGCAGGTATCCAGGGCGATCTTGCCAATGTCGTGGAGCAGCCCGGAGAGGAAGGCGGTCTCTGCCTGGCCGTGCCGCTTGGCCAGGATGCAGATGCCCTTCGCGGTGAGACCCACGGCCACGCTGTGCTGCCAGAGCTTCACGGCGTTGAGGTGGGTGCCGCCCTTCAGGGTGCGCACCAGGGCGGCGCCCGTGCCCAGGTTGGCCACGGCGTCGAACCCGAGGCGCAGCACCGCGCTGCGGAGGTCCTGGATCGAACCTGTCCCGGCGTAGAGCGCCGAGTTGGCGAGGCGCAGCAGGGTGGCGGAGAGCGAGGGATCCTTCGAGAGGATGCCGAGGATGCGGTCCACGGTGCAGCGCTCATCCTGCACGGCCTCACCCAGAGCCACCACCGTCAAGGGCAGGCTCGGAAGGGACTTGGCCTTCAGGCGTGAGACGAACTGCTCCCGGGTAACCATCTAGAACTCCGCGATCATCGTCTTGTCCTGCTCGATGGCGGCCCGGATGCCCTCCTTGATGCCGGCCAGGGCTTCGGGGCCGACCTGGAGGATCTCCATGGCCTGCATGGAAGAGCCTTCAAGGTGCTGGGGATCGCCAATGCCGATCTTCTCCTCCAGAGCCATCTGGTTCGCGAGGGCCACGATGGCCGACAGCTCCTGGTGGTCTTTGGTGGCCTGGACCGGATCATGGTGCCAGCGGACCGCTGATTGCAAGCTCGGCGCCAGGTTCCACTTGCCCACCAGGGCCTCGCCCACCATGGCGTGGTCGAACCTAAAGGTGTCCAGCTCCAGGTTGATGCAGACGCCGTTCTCGTTGTAGACCGTACGCAGCAAGGCTCCATAGCGCTCGGGAAACTTCATCCCCAGGACCGACTTTCCGATGTCATGCAGCAGGCCGCCGATGAAGGCCTCCTCCACGCGGGGGAAGCGGAGGCTCTTGGCGAAGGCCCGGCTGGCGATGGCCGAGATCAGCGCGTGCTCCCAGATAAGTCGCTCCTGCAGGCCCACCGAGCCCCGGTGGTAGAGGTTCTTGGCGGAGCTGGCGATGACCACGCTCTTGATGGTGCTGAAGCCGAGGGTCATGATCGCCTGGGTCAGCGTCGTGACCTCCCGCACCATGCCGAACATGGCCGAGTTGGAGATCTTCAGGATCTGGCTGGTGAGAGCCTGGTCCGTGGAGATGACCTTGCGGAGATCTTCGGCATTGGCATCCGGGTCGGCGGATACGCGCAGCACCTGGGAGGCCACCTGGGGAAGAGGAGGCAGGTCGCCGAGGTTCGCAATCAGTTCTTGGGGGGTGATGGGCATGTTCCGCTCCTGGCCACTCAGTCCTTGTGGTGCATCCTGCCTGGTTTCATCGCGACTCCGTTGGGTGCTGTGGTGACCGCTAAGTCCGCTTCCGGTAGCCCATGGCTTTGCTGAAATGCAGGAGTTCAAAGCCCGTGTTGAAAGCATGGATGCTTTCGCTGTGTCCAACCAGGAGATAAGCCTTGGTATGAAGCTGGCTATGAAATTCCTGGAGGACCCGAGTCTTCACGGCCTCGTCGAAGTAGATCAGCACGTTGCGGCAGAAGATGATGTCGAAGGTGCCGAGCTGCCGGTAGGAGGCATAGTCCACGAGGTTGAAGTTCTTGAGGCTGGTGAAGCGCTGCAGCTCAGGCTTGACCTGGAAGAGGTCCTTGCCGAGCGCCGTGAAGTGGCGGCTCAGCTGCTCCGGCGTGAGGTTCCGCAGGGTGTAGCTGTTGTAGACCCCGTCCTGGGCCAGGGCCA
>CAIRAS010000507.1 GCA_903876615.1 uncultured Holophagaceae bacterium | reverse complement strand
GCCCCGTCGTGAAACAACAGCTCACCCTCGCCGCCCAGCACCTCGCCGATGCCATCCTCAACGCCTGGATCGCGGCCGGCAGGCCGACCCGGTAGCCCGAGAATCACCGCAAAGATTTTCTCGGTTATCGGCCAAGCTCAGCCCCAGCCGTTCAAGATCAAAAGCGGAACCACAGATGACGCAGATTCCGCAGATGGGCGCCGACCCACCTGCCCGGTGCCGGGGAACGCTTCGGGGCAGTGACGCGAAACCAGAGCCATTGCCAGTGAGGTCCCTGACTGCAGGGAGAGGGCCGCAGCGTCAGCATGGGGCTCCATCCAGGACTCACTTGGGGTCTTCCCACCGCTTGCGGTCGAGCCAGACTTGCTCGGTCTTGCCTTTGGGGTCTTTGCCGACCCAGTGCAGCTTCTGCGGTCCGATGGCATCCTTCTTGGTCACGGACACACCGGGGCCTTCGCCGGTGCGCAGGAGGCGCAGCAGCGCTTCGACACTGGCCACCTGGGGCAGGAAGGGCAAGGGCAGGCCCGCCAGGGTGGCGGCGCGCTGGTCCAGTTTCTGGCGCGGGGCCAACAGGTGGTAGCCCGCGGCCCGGTCGCCTTCCAGCAGCACCAGGCGCTCACCCTGGGCGTGCAGCTCCAGGATGAGGCGGCCGCTCTTCGGCTCCAGGAGCAGGCTCAGGGTGCCGACGCCTTCGCCGTCGGCACCCGAGTAGCCCCAGCCGTACATAGCACGCACCGGCGCCTTGGCGGGGGCGGCTTCGGTGAGGGCCGGAGGGACCTGGAGGAGCATCAGTCCTCCTCCTCGTCCTCATCCGGCGCGGTGGCTTTCGGCGCGGTCTCGGAAGCCGGGACCTCCAGCTTGGCTGCGGCCTCCTTGGCGATGCGCACGCGCAGCTCGCCCAGGCGCTTCTCGAGCCCGACCCGCTCCGGAAAGACAAAGGCCAGGGCGCGCTCCCACTGCTCGGTGGCCTCAGCCAGCTTGCCCTGTTTCACCAGGACCTCGCCGAGGTGCTTGCGGACCTCGGGGCTGAAGGGACTCAGCTCCACGGCCCGCCGCAAGGTGGCCTCCGCCTCGGCGATGCGGCCCAGCTTGAACTGCGCCCAGCCCAGGCTGTCCACCACGTTGCCGTTATCCGGGGTGGCCTTGGCGCTGGCCTCGATGAGGGACGCCGCCTCCTCGAGCAGGGTGTCCCGCTCCAGGAGCATGTAGCCGAGGTTGTTCTGGACCAGGGAATTGTTGGGTTCCAGAGCCTGGGCCTCACGCAGCACGGCCAGGGCTTCCGCGTGCCGGTCGAGCTGGTCCAGGGCCTGGCTCTGCAGGATGAGGCTGTCCACGCTGCGGGTCGGCACCAGGCGGCGGGCCCGCTCCAGGGCCTCCAGGCACTTGTCCCAGCGCTGGAACTCCTGCCAGAGAGCCGCCATGCCCTCGAGGTGCAGGTTCTCCACGGCGGCGCGGGATTCCTTCCGGGAGAAGAGCCGGTAGTCGAGATGCTTCGGCGGCAGCTTGGCGGCCTGCTTGAAGAAGGGCATGAGCGGGAAGCGGGCGACCCCCTCCCGGAGGGCGGCCAGGGCATTCGGCCAGTCATCCTGGCTGACATGGGCCTGCACCTTGAAGACCTGTGCCTCCGCGTCCGTGCGCGGCCGGGGGGGCCGGTTCTGGAGGAAGGTCAGCAGCACTTTGCCCTTGCCCTGGAGCAGCAGGGCCTCGGCGTACAGCATGTGGGCGCCGTCGCCGATCCAGTCGGCCTCGATGGGCTGCGCCACCAGCACGCGCAGGCGGGCCTCAGCCTCGGCGAAGCGACCCAGGTTCATGAGAGCCCGGGCGGTGTGAAAGGTGAGGTTCGAACTGCCCTTGATAGCCTCGGCCTTGGCCAGGGTCTCGAGCGCCTCCGCAAACCGCGAGGTCTGCATCCGGATGAGGGACACGTTCTCCCAGAGTCCAGGCTCCTGGGGCAGGTGCCGGGCCAGCAGGAGGAAGCTCTCCTCGGCGTGGGCCAGGTAGCCCAGCTTGATCTGCTCCCGGGCCAGCTCCTCCAGCAGCCGGAGGTTCCGGTCCTCGGCGCCGCGCGCGTTGAGGGCCAGTAGGGCTTCCCGCTTCCCCTCATAGCTCTGGGTGGCCCGCGCATGGATCAGGGCCCGCTCCCAGGCGGGGGTGAAGCCCGGCCGCATACGGCCCAGGTGCAGCCAGGCCTTCAGGGCCTCATCGCCGTCCTTCAGCTGCTCGGAGACCTCGCCCAGGCGGGCCCAGAGCTCGGGATCCTGGGGCAGGCGCTGGGCGGCGGCCCGCAGCTCCTTCGCGGCCTGGGGACCCACGGCAGGATCTTTCTGCATGCGCTGGTACTGCAGCAGCGCCAGATGCGCCTGGGCTTCAGCGTTCTGGGGAGCGAGCTCCACCGCCCGCGTGGCGGGAGCCACCGCCCCATTGGGATCCTCCGCCTCCTCGAGGGCCTCGGAGAGCCGGAGGTTCGCCTCGGCGCTCTCGGGCACCTGGGCGAGCACGCGGCGGTAGAGCACCACGGCAGCCTTGGGATTGTCTCCCCCGCCCCGCAGCTGGAGCGCGCGGGCCTGGAGCATGAGGGCCCGCACATCCTCGGCGGAGGCGGGGGCCGCTGCCAGGAGCAGGGCAAGAAGCGGGGACCGGAGGTCAGGCACGGGGGGACTCCTGGCGGAGCAGGGACAGCATGCGGGCGTGGGCGGATTCCCAGATCTCGGGTGGCAGCAGGCGCTGGATGGCCGGTTCCCCGGGGCGGGGCAGGATGCAGTAGATCTCGATCACGGAGGTGGCGTCCACGGGCTCGGCGGCACGCCGGGCCTTCTTGTCCCGGGCCAGCAGCGGCAGGCAATCCGTCCAGGGCGCTACCAGGGGCGCCAGGGGTGCCAGGCGCTGGGCCATGGCTTCGAGCAGGTGCGCGGGGAAGGGCTTGAGGTCCTGCTCCTCGGCCAGGAGGCAGGCGCCGAGCAGGCCCAGGCCCACGGACTCACCGTGGAGCAGCTGGTATCCGGAGGCTGCCTCCAGGGCGTGGCCCAGGGTGTGGCCCAGGTTCAGCAGGCGCCGCTCACCGGATTCCCGGGGGTCACGGTGGACGACACCCGCCTTGAAGGCAAGCGCCCGCTCGACCCAGGCAAACTTGACAGGACCCTCCTGGAGCATCTCCTCCGCCCAGGCCATCTCGCCCAGGATGAGCGCGGTCTTGATCAGCTCCCACCGGCCATTCTCGACGTGCCGCTCAGGGAGGGAGGCCAGGAAACCCGTGCAGGCCACCAGGCGACGGGGGGCATGGAAGGCGCCCACCAGGTTCTTGCCGGCCTCGAGGTCGGCGCCGGTCTTCCCCCCCAGGGCCGCGTCGGCCATGGCCAGCAGCGTGGTAGGCCAGACCTGCCAGGCCACGCCGCGCAGGTAGAGCGCGGCCGCGAGGCCCGTGAGGTCCGACAGGACACCCCCGCCGAGGGCCACCACCGTGAGGTCCCGGTGGAAGGGGGCCCGGGCCCAGTGCTCCAGCCAGGGCAGGATGGCCCGGAGGTTCTTGTCCTCTTCCGGCACGGAGACCCAGAGGGCCTGGGGCGGTTCCGGCATGCCGGCGCCAAGCCAGGCTTCGCGCAGGGCCTGATCGCCCACCAGGGTCCAGGGGCCCTCGGGCAGCAGGTCGCGCTCCGGAGCCTCCAGGAGGAAGACCTCGGTGGCGAACCCGGAGGGCGTGGCCAGTCTCACTAGCGGCCCTTCAGGGTTGCTTCGGCCTTCATGAGCTGGTCGCCGCGCAGCCACTGGACGACTGCCTTGTCGCCGGGCTTGTAGCTGCCCAGGACGCCCATGTAGTCATAGATGCTCTTGATG
>CAIRAS010000506.1 GCA_903876615.1 uncultured Holophagaceae bacterium | reverse complement strand
CCTCCATGTGGGGCAAGTTCCCGGAGCGCCTGGCGGCGGCCACGGGCTGCCGGGTCCTCGTGCCTTCCCGGGCGGGCTATGGCCAGTCAGAGCCCTATCCCGAGCCCCGCAACGCCCGCTATCAGCACCGGGAGGGGGAGGAGGCTCTGCCGGCCTTCCTGGCGGCCCTGGGGGTGGTGCGTCCCGTGGTCATCGGCCACAGCGACGGCGGCACCATGGCCCTGCTCTACGCGGCGGCCCACCCGGACGCACCCCTCGGCATCGCCCTCATGGCCCCCCACGAGTTCATCGAGGAGGAGACCCTGGCGGGCATCCGGGCTGCGGGAGAGGTCTGGCGCACCACCGAGTGGCCCGCCCGCCTGGCCCGGCACCACGCAGACGCAGCCCGCGTATTCAGCGAGTGGCACGACATCTGGCTCTCCCCCGAGTACCGGCACTGGAACATCGTGGACCGCCTGCCCCGCATCACCTGCCCCATCCTGGCCATCCAGGGCATCGATGACGAATACGCCAGCCTGCATCAGATCGAGGTCATCGCCGACCGGGTCCCCGGCACCCGCCTGCTGGCCCTTCCGAACTGTGGCCACTCCCCCCACCGCGACCAGGAAGCCGCCGTGCTCACCGCGCTGACTGAGTTCATCAACTCCCTGGCCGTGCCTGTTTCCCCTACCATTCGGGGATGAGTGCTGACGAAGTCCCCCGCCGCCGGGTCCGCTACAAGGGGACGCATCCGCGGCGCTTCCAGGAGAAGTACAAGGAGCTGGCACCCGGCGACCACGCTGCGGAGCTGGACAAGGTCATCGCCCGGGGCCACACGCCGGCGGGGACGCACCGGCCCATCTGCGTCGAGGAGATCCTCGCGGTGCTGGCCCCCCAACCCGGCGAGGTGGCCCTGGACGCCACCCTGGGCTATGGCGGCCACACGCGGGAGCTGCTGCCCCGCCTGCTGCCCGGCGGACGCCTGTTTGGCGTGGATGTGGATCCCCTGGAGCTGCCGCGCGCTGAGGCCCGGCTGCGAGAGCTCGGCTTCGGCGAGGACGTGCTCACGGTGCGCCGCATGAACTTCGCGGGCCTGCCGCGACTGCAAGCCGAGTCCGGGGGCTTCGACCTGGTGCTGGCGGACCTGGGCGTGTCCTCCATGCAGATCGACAACCCCGCCCGGGGCTTTACCTGGAAGGCCGACGGCCCCCTGGACCTGCGCCTCAATCCCAACCGTGGCCGCTCAGCCGCGGACCTACTGGCCACCCTGGATGAGGCGACCCTGGCGGAGCTGCTGGTGGAGAACGCCGATGAACCCCACGCCGCGGCCATCGCCCGCGCAGTCCAGGGCGCCTCGATCCGCACCACCCGGGAACTGGCTGAGCGGGTGCGAACGGCCCTGCGCCTGGAAGTGCCCGGGGACGAGCAGGAGGGGGAGACCAAGAAGTCCCTCCAGCGCACCTTCCAGGCCCTGCGCATCGCGGTGAACGACGAGCTCACGGTGCTGGACCAGTTCCTGTCCCTGCTGCCGGGCTGCCTCAAGCCCGGAGGCCGCGTGGCGATCCTGACCTTCCACTCCGGCGAAGACCGCCGGGTGAAGAAGTCCTTCCAGCAGGGCCTGCGGGACGGCGTCTACGCTGCCGTGGCGCCGGAGCCCGTGCGGGCCTCGGCCGAGGAGCGCCGCTCCAACCCCCGGTCCACCAGCGCGAAGCTGCGCTGGGCGAGGGTGCCGACCCTGGGATAGAATGGTCGGCTATGTCGACGACTCCGCCCATCTCCCGAACCCGCTCCGTCCTCCTCTGGACCGCCGCCGCCCTGCTCATGGCCACCGCCTTGATCTATCAGCGCAAGACTGGCCCCACCTACCCCCTGCGCGGCAAGGCTGCCATTGCAGGCAAGGACGTGGCCTACAGCCTGGTCCGCAGCCAGGAGACGGTGCGTGAAGCCCGCGTGGCCCTGCCGGACACCGGCGTGCCCGGCACCCTGGTCTGGCGGCACTACCCCACTCAGGAAGCCTGGACCCGCCAGCCCCTGGTCCAGGAGACGAAGAGCGGCAAGGCCGAGCTCGCCGGCTACCTGCCCATCCAACCCCCGGCAGGCAAGGTGGAGTACAGCGTGGAAGTGGGTGCGGGCCAGGAGCTGGTGCGCATCCCCAAGGCCGATCCCATCGTACTGCGCTTCAAGGGCCCGGTGCCCCTCACCGTGCTGCTACCCCATGTGTTCATGATGTTCATGGCGGTGATGCTGGGCCTCCGCACCGCCCTGGGCTGCCTCTTCGGCCAGACGGTGCCCCGCCGCCACCTGTGGGTGACCTTGGTCTTCATGACCGTGGGTGGCCTCATCCTGGGCCCCATGGTGCAGAAGTACGCCTTCGGGGCCTACTGGACCGGCTGGCCCTTCGGCTACGACCTCACGGACAACAAGACCCTGCTCATGTGGCTGGCCTGGGTGTTGGCGGCCCTGGCAGCCGGCCCCCGCGTACATCCCCGGGAGGCCTGGAGCCGCGTGGGCGTGGCGCTGGCCACGGTGGCCATGATCGTGGTGTACGTGATCCCCCACAGCCTGCGGGGCAGCCAGCTGGACTACAGCAAGGTGAAGGCCGGTGGCTCGGCCCACGAGGCCATTACTACCGGGCGCTAGCCGCGAGCCGGCCCAGCTCCAGCGCGAAGCGCAGCTGCTGCTGCAGCCCCTCCAGGTTCCAGGCGGGGTCGTAGCGGTCTGTGGGCCGATGATAACGACCCATGAAGGCCGCGGCCTTGGCCTGGGCGGTGGCCTTGTCGCCCAGGTAGTCCCAGCCGCCATCCAGGGAGAAGCCGGGCGACAGCGCGGGCACACCGACCTTGGCGAAGGGGAAATGGTCCGTGCGGAAGCAGAGTCCGGCCGGATCGGCCTTGGGCGGCGTGAGCACGAGCCCCGTAGCTGCGGCGGCCCGGACACACAGCTTCAGCAGCGCGGGCTCGGAGGAGCCCAGCAGGCCGATGTCCCGGGTGGGTCCCACGACGTTGAGGCTCTCCAAGTTGATCACCAGTCGGGTGCGGGCCAGGGGCCAGAGGGGCGCCTCCACATAGGCGGCGGACCCCAGGAGGCCCTGCTCTTCCGCGCAGGGGAAGAAGAACAGGACGCTGCGGGCCAGGGGTTTCGCCGCCAAGGCCTTGGCAATCGCCAGCACCCCGGCGCAGCCCGTGGCGTTGTCCACAGCCCCGGTGTAGATGGCCCCGTCGGCGCCCTTGCCGAAGTGGTCCCAGTGGGCGGAGTAGATCACCAGCTCCCGGGACCGCTTCAGATCCCGGCCACGCAGCAGGCCCGCGACGTTCCACTGGTCCAGGGTCCGCATGGTGGTGCGCACGGTGCCCCGGGCGCGAAGGTCCAGCGGCACTGGCTGGAAGGTCAGGGCATCGGCCCCGGCGACGAGGGCCTGGAGATCGCGTCCGGCCAGCGCGAAGACACGCCGGGCGGCGACCTCCGTCAACCACCCCTGCACCGCGCCCGGCTGCCCCGAGCCAGCCCGCTGGAAGCGCTCCTGGGACCAGCTGTTGCGCACCACGGCCCAGCCGTAGCCCGCCGAAGCGTCCGTGTGGATGAGCAGCGCCCCTGCGGCGCCCCGACGACGGGCCTCCTCGAACTTGTAGGTCCAGCGCCCCTCGTAGTTCTCCGCCTCGCAGCAGAGGGGCATGGGCGGGCCGTTCTTGCGGTCGCCCACCAGCATCACCAGGATGCGGCCACGCACGTCCAGGCCCTTGTAGTCGTCCCGGTGGCCATCGGCGATGCCGTGGCCCACGAAGACCAGGGGTGCGTCCACGGCCAGCAGCGCCTCAGGAGCCGCCGCGCCCAGGGCCAGCTCGTCGCCCAGGGACGGCGTCAGCGCGCCCTGCGGGCCCTCGAAGCGGAGGCTGCTGGCGGTGGGCTCCAGACGCAGGCCTGCGAGCTTCACCTGCTGCCGGTAGCTGGTGCCATTCGCGGGCGCCAAGCCCAGCGCCTGCAGCTGGGTCTCCAGGTAGCGCACGGCCAGCTCGCCGCCCCGCTGCCCCGTGCCGCGGCCCTCGAGGACATCATCCGCGAGGAAAGCCAGGTGGGCCCGGAGCGTGGACTCGTCCAGGCGCGGAACCTGGGCCATTAGGCTGAGACAGGCAAGCAGGGCGAGTAGGATCAGTTTCAAGGTGGTCTCCCAGGGTCCACCTTAGCCGGGCGGGCTCCTTAGAGGTTTTCCTTGAGGAAATCCTGCATATGCCGCCAGCTGCGGCGATGGGCGACCTCGTTGTAGGCGGCGCCCTTGCTGTTGTCGTTGCCGGCCTCCTTCTGGGTGAAGGCGTGCACGGCCCCGGCGTAGGCGATGAAGACATAGTCGGCCTTGGCCTTGCGCATCTCATCCTGGAAGGCCGCCACCTCGGCAGCGGGTTCGTAGGGATCGTCAGCGCCGTGGCAGACCAGCACCTTGGCCGTGAGGGGCCCCGGCACGTAGCCCGTGGGCACATCCAGGCCCCCATGGAAGGAGATGACGGCCTTCACGGGCAGGCCGCCCCGGGCAGCCTCCAGGGCCCCAGTCCCACCGAAGCAGTAGCCGATGACGGCCAGGCGGGAGGCATCCACCCCCTTCTGCGCCTTCAGGGCCTCGAGGGCCGCAGCCACGCGGCGCCGGTAGAGGGCCCGGTCACCTTTGTAAGTTCCCGCCAGCTTCCCGGCCTCGCCGCCCGTCTGGGGGCGCACCCCCTCGCCATAGATGTCCGCGGCCAGGGCCACATAGCCCAGCTTGGCCAGGTCGTCAGAAACCCTGCGCTCGTGATCCGAGAGCCCCATCCACTGGTGGACCACCACCACGCCCGGCACCTTGCCCTTGGCCTCGGCGGGCCGGGCCAAGTAGCCCGCCAACTTCGTGGGGCCTTCCTGGTAGGCCAGCGGCTCCCCGGCCAAGGCGGGCAGGACAGCGAGAGAAAGGGCAAGGGCGGCGCGGCGCATGGGACCTCCGGTGTTACAACACTGATTCTAGTCCTGGCACGGCCTGAATTCTAGGGGGGACCTGTATTCACGCCCAAAGCTGAACCACCAAGACACCAAGGCACCAAGAAAAGCCGGCTTCCTTTTTCTTTCTTGGTGTCTTGGTGCCTTGGTGGCAATCGTTATCTCTTTGGATACCTGGCAGCCGGACCTCAGCGCCCGGTGCTGCCGTAGCCGCCGCTGCCGCGATCGGTGTCACCGAGGGCTTCGACACTGGGCTCGGGCACCCAGGTCCAGCTGGCCACGGGGGCCACCAGCAGCTGGGCGATGCGCTCGCTCCGGCGCAGCTCGAAGGGCTGGTCGCCATGGTTGATGAGCAGCACCTGCACCTCACCGCGGTAGTCCGCGTCGATGGTGCCCGGCGCGTTGAGTACCGTGAGGCCGTGCTTCAGCGCCAGCCCCGAGCGGGGCCGCACCTGGGCTTCGAAGCCCGGCGGGATGGCCAGCACCAGCCCCGTGGGCACGAGCCGCCGCGCGCCCGGTGCCAGCGCCCAGACTTCGCCCTCAGGCAGCGCCGCCCGCAGGTCCATGCCCGCCGCGTGGGCCGTGGCCGCCGAGGGCAGGTCGAGGCCGAGGCCGTGGGGAAGCTGATGAACCGGGATGCGCATGACAAAAGAGTCCCTGGAACGGGGAGAAAAGGCAAAGGGGAGAACGCAGCAGATGGGAAAAGCGAGGACGCAAGGTGCCTGGGGTGAGCTTGCTTTTCTTTGATCTTTCATCCCCGTCCATCCGCAGTTATCCCCGTCAAAGGAGATTGTCTTTGGCCCCTCGGGTTGCCGACTGCATCGAGAAGCAACTGACGACGGGGATAACTGCGGATGGATGGGGATAAGGAAAATGCGTGTGAAAGAGTCCTTGCCCTGAACTCGGCCCATGCGCCCCCCTGCCTCAGGTTCTCAAGGAGGATTGCAACCCCGGCTTCTATTCCCGTTCCTGCCTGGCCTCGTTGACCTTGCGCCCCACGCCGGCCGCCTTCACCAGCTGCCCGCAGGCGCCCTGGATGTCGCGGCCGCGGCTGCGGCGGACGGT
>CAIRAS010000505.1 GCA_903876615.1 uncultured Holophagaceae bacterium | reverse complement strand
GATGGCGAGCTTGGGGTGTTGGCTCATGGGGGCTCCTGGGATCACTGGTCGCGGCTCTGGCCGAGGGTCCACCAGGCGCAGTCCTCGAGGTTCGAGACCACGAAGCCCTGGCGGAGCTCGGAGATGCGCTGGAACTGGGTGAAGGCGTTCGTGTGGAAGCCCGTGGTGACCTCGCCAGGACCTGAGCGCACGCCGAAGAAGAAGTCCGAGTGCTCGAGTCCCAGCCGGTGGAGGGTCTCCTGCAGGGCCGCCCGGTGGTCGATACCCTCAGGAATGCCCTGGATGACCTGGACCGTGTCGCCAGCGATGAGGGTGGGCGCGTAGGCCACGGTGCCCTGATCCTCCAGCACCGCGAGGGTGATCTGGGTGAACTCGTTCAGGTCCATCAGAGCCACCGTTCCAGGCGCGCCGCGACCTCGTCCCGGCCCACCAGCATGAGGGTGTCATAGATCCCGGGGCTCACGGGCCTGCCGCAGAGGGCCACGCGCAGGGCCTGGGCCAGGTCCTTGGTCTTGAGGCCGTGCCGCTCCAGGATGGCCGCGAAGGCAGCCTCCAGACCGTCATGGCTATAGTCCGTGAGCTCGCGGACCTCCCGCAGGGCGCCCTGCACGGCGGGGACCAGGAACTTCTCCGCAGCCTTCTCGTCAAACGCGGCGGGCCGCTCGAAGGCGAAGCGCAGGGCCTCGGCCATGTCCGTGAGCGACTTGCCCTTCTGGGTGGCCTGGATGGCCTGGGCCTTCCAGGCGTCGGGCTTGTCGGCCCAGGCGGCGGGCAGGAAGGGCCGGAGGTGCGGCTCCAGCTCGTGCCAGCTGGACCGCTGGATGAGCTTCTGGTTGATCCACTGCAGCTTGTCCATGTCGAAGCGGGCCGCGCTCTTCTGGCAGTCGTCCAGGTCGAAGAGCTGGATCATCTGGGCGTCCGTGAGCAATTCCTCCTCGGCGCTCTCCACGGCCTTGCCGTCGATCTTGGGGGTCCAAGACAGGCGCGCCAGGGCCAGCCGGACGGCGGAGGGCAGCAGACCCATGGCCTGGTACTCCGTGATGCTGGTGGCCCCGTGGCGCTTGCTGAGCTTGGCGCCGTCCGCACCCAGGATCATGGGCACGTGGGCGAAGGCCGGCAGGTCGTAGCCAAGCGCCTCGAAGAGCGGGATCTGCTTGGGGGTGTTATTCAGGTGGTCGTCGCCGCGGATGACGTGGGTCACCTCCATGTGGGTGTCGTCCACCACCACGCAGAAGTTGTAGGTGGGCACGCCGATGACGCCGGGCCCGTCGCCGGTGCGGGCGATGATCCAGTCATCCAGGCTGTCGGCGGGGAAGCGGGTGTCGCCCTTGATGAGGTCCGCCACGACGATGTCGCCGGTCTCGGGCATGCGGAAGCGGACAGCCGCGGGCTGGCTGGCGTCGTGGTGCACCTCGGCGCAGCCGCGGCCGGCGTCCAGGCCCCGGTTGTACTGGAAGACCTTGCCGGCGGCCTCCACGGTCTTGCGCCGGGCGTCCAGGGTCTCCCGGTCGCAGCGGCAGCGGTAGGCCAGGTCCTTGTCCAGCAGCTCCTGGATCTTGGCGCGATAAAGGTCCATGCGCTGCATCTGGCGGTAGGGCCCGTGGGCGCCGGTCCAGGCGCTGGGATCCCCCACGACCGGCCCTTCGTCCCAGTCCAGGCCGCACCAGGCCATGCCCTCCTCGATGATGCGGATGTTGTCGTCGGTGCTGCGGGAGAGGTCCGTGTCCTCGATGCGCAGGATGAAGCGGCCCCCGTGCCGGCGGGCGTAGAGCCAGCAGAACAGCGCCGTCCGCACCCCGCCGATGTGCAGCATGCCGGTGGGGGACGGGGCGAAGCGGGTGACAACCTGACGGGACATGGAGACTCCGGCTTCCAGCGGACCACCCTTGGCGACCGGCTGGAGGAAAAGCATCGGGCGCCCAGGGCGCCCGACAGACCGCTGAGAGCTGACGGCTGACAGCCTACCTAATATACAGCTTCAGCTTGATTTCGACGGGGTTCTCGCCGTTGAACAGGCTCTTGTCGAGGACCACGGGCACCTCGACCACGCTGCTGTGGGGCATGTGGCCCTGGGCGGGGGTGTGGGGGACCGTATCGGCCTCGGCCGGGATCTCATCGATCTCCTCGAGCAGCTCCCCGGCCGACAGTTCCTCGACCTCCAGGGGCCGGGTGGACTCCACCACGGGCGGCGGGGGGGGCGGCGGGGGTCCGCCCAGGGCCACCTGGGGTTCCTCCACCACGCCACCGCCGTAGCGCTCGGCGAGGCTCTTCAGGACCAGCTTGGCCACCCCCGTGAGGGTCTCCCGGACGCCCTCGCCCCGCATGGCGCAGGCGGGGAACGTGGGCACGCCGAACATGTTGACCTCCCGCTCCAGGACGTCGATGGGCAGGGCATTGGGCGTGTCGCGCTTGTTCCACTGGATCACGTGGGGGATCTTCGCCAGATCCGCCCCCTGGTCCTTGAGGTTGACGATGAGGTTCTGGAAGCTCTCCTTGTTACTCTCCAGCGCCGGGGCCTGGGAGTCCGCCACGAAGACCACGGCGTCCGCGCCGCGCAGCACCAGCTTCCGAGTGGCATCGTAGAAGACCTGGCCGGGCACCGTGTAGAGCTGGATCCGGGTCTTCATCCCCCGGATGGTGCCGAGGTCGATGGGCAGGAAGTCGAAGAAGAGCGTGCGGTCCGTCTGGGTGGCCAGGGAGAGCATCTTGCCCCGGCCGTCCCCGGGCAGGGTGTCGTAGACG
>CAIRAS010000504.1 GCA_903876615.1 uncultured Holophagaceae bacterium | reverse complement strand
CCGACGGCCTCGCCTTTCAGCCCCAAACGAAGCACCTCGATCAGGTGATCCGGCAACGACGAGAGATTCGCCACGGTCCGCGATTTAACTTGGTTGCCCTCGCGGTATGAATGACGCAGCAGATGGTTCGAGTAGGTCTTGTCCCCCACCTTCCGACGGGTGGTCACCACATGGACAGCCAGACCTTTGATGGGCATGACCCATTGTCGGACCTGTAGGGATCCTGTCAAGACCATTTTAGTGCCTACAATTTACACGACAAAAACGTGATGAAACCTTACCACCACTGCATCAACCCACGAAATCCATATGGAACTTCAGTCCGGCCTGAAGTTCCATATGAATCCAGCGAGAATTCCCAGTCCCCGCTTGGGTTTTAGGGAAATCGGGGTGCTTGGATTCTGACTACCGGGCGGGGTTGAGGCCCAGCAGGTCGAAGGCTTTCTGCTGGAGAGGGCTGGGCGTTGGATATAGGGTCAGCGTGGCCTTCTCGGCCTGGTTGAAGCGCAGGGTGTTGCGGGTATAGGCGGCGAGCTCGCGCATGAGGTCGCGGTAGCGCATCACCTTCATGCCATCCCCGTTCAACCCCGTGGCCTTCTTGCCGGCGTGGGGCTTTGGTTCCTTCTCGGCCCAGAGTAGCGGTTCCCAGGCTTGGCGTAGGTGCCACTCCACGTGATACGCCAGCATGCATAGGAACACGTGCGCCCTCACGCGGTTCTCCAGCCGGTGATGGATGGGCCTGATCTGCAAGTCCACATCCTTGAGGCTGCGGAAGGCCCGCTCCACCTTGGACAGCGCCTGATAGGCGGCCTTGGTCTGCTCAGTGTTCATTTGCTCGGCCGGCACCTTCGTCCGGATGACGTAGATACCATCCAGCGCTGCCTCCTGGGCGATCACGCCGACTCGACGATGCCAGCTCAGCCCGTCCTCCTGGATCAGGATCCGGAAATACTTCCCCATCCCCGTCTTGGCCAAGGCCTTCCCCGCCGCCATACCAATATCACCAGCGCCGTGCAGGGGCTTGGTCTTTCGCTGAGTCGCGTCCTGTACCTTCTGGAGGTGCCGCTCCGTTGTCTGGAGCAGATCCTCCCGGCGCTTCACGCTGCGTTCCTTGGTGTAGGGATTGAAGCAGGCAATCAGCCGTTCCCCTGGGAAGTCCGGGTGCTGGATCTCCGACATACGCTCCGTGTCGAACAGGCTCGGCGTGATTACCCGGGCCTCGGCCAGTTTCCGAACGCTGGCTTCCTTCAGGGCCGTAACCCAGTCCAAGCCCAGGGGCTCCAACTCCTCCCGGATGGTGGTCTCTGACACCATGCCGCGGTCCCCTACAAGCACCACGTGCTCTAACCCGAACCGGCCCTTCAGCTTCTTCACCTGGTTCGCCACCGTCTGATGGTCGTTGGTGTTGCCCTCGAATACCTCCACAGCGACGGGGCAGCCCTCCGCGTTGCAGAGCAGGCCGTAGGTGATCTGCATGCGGTCGCGGCGGTGATCCCGCGAACAGCCGAACCTCGCCAGGGGGCAGTGCTTCCCCTCCATGTACGAGGACGACACGTCATAGAGCACCAGGCAGCCGTTCGTCAGATGCTTCCTGGCGAGAGCGTCCTCGATCTTCCCCTGGCGCTCGACGAGCCAATCCATGGCTGTGTACAGCTCGTTCTCGTCTGCCCCTTCCACGCCCAGCACCTGGCCCAGCGTGGAGGACCTGGAGCCTTCCACCAGCAGTCCCGACAAGGACAGCTTGCTCCCCGCATGCAGCACGCGTCCCGCCACTATCGCCATCGCCAGATCCTTCTCCCGCCTCTTACGCGTGGCAAAGATCCGGTCGAAGCCCATCTCTCGCATGGTCCCCACCACCGCCGCCACGTGGCCGTGTGGGCGGACCTCCGCCAGATCCATGCAGCCTGCCACTGGGCCGACGGCCTCGCCTTTCAGCCCCAAACGAAGCACCTCGATCAGGTGATCCGGCAACGACGAGAGATTCGCCACGGTCCGCGATTTAACTTGGTTGCCCTCGCGGTATGAATGACGCAGCAGATGGTTCGAGTAGGTCTTG
>CAIRAS010000503.1 GCA_903876615.1 uncultured Holophagaceae bacterium | reverse complement strand
TCTCCGCGTCCCTCTGCGAGAGTTTTTTCGGGTCTCGATAGATCCCAAACGAGTAGCTGCGCCCCGCTGTTGGGGCACTCGACTGGTAGGGACTAACCACTCTCGCAGAGGGGCGCGGAGAAGGCAGAGGCTGCGGAGGAAAGCTCCTCTCCTCTGCCTCTCAGCCCTTCTCTGCGCCCCTCCGCTCTCTCCGCGTCCCTCTGCGAGAGTTTTTTCAGTTCTCTACAGGTCCCACACCAGCAATCGCGCCCCATCTCGCCCGGCCACGGGGATCACGCGTTGGGGCGTTGCGCCCGGGACTTCGAAGCTGTGGCTGATGAAGCGGCTGCCGGGCTGCAGCTCTCGGCGGGCCTTGGCCCAGAGGGCGGCCATAGGCACGGGTGAGAGGAAGGCGTAGGCCACGTCGAAGGCCGCGAGATCCGTGCGCCAGAGGCTGCCCAGGCGGATGGTGGCGTTGGGCAGGGGCAGACAGCGCAGCCAGGCCACCAGCCAGGTGAGGGGCGAGGCCTCGATGCCCGTGAAGCGGCCATCGGGCCGCACCCGGGCCAGGTGGGCCACGGGGCCGCCGAGGCCGCAGCCCAGGTCCACGAAGGCAAATCCTGGCCGCTCCGGCAGCAGGCCCTCCAGCTTGGCCCAGGCATCCCGGCTGGCGTGGTAGAGCGGGACGCGGGTCAGCAGGCCTCCGCCGAAGACCAGGGCCAGGGCCAGGAACAGGACCAGATAGACCCAGCCCGGCACTGCCAGCCCCCAGAGCGCCCGAACCAGAAAGGGCAGGAGCGCCTGGAGGAAGATCCAGCGGACCTCCAGGGCCAGAGCGCGGGACAGGAAGACCGCCCCCACCGCCTGGAGGAGCACCCACACGAAGCCCGGCAGCCGCAGCCCCAGCCGCGCCAGCAGCAGCACCCCCGCAAAGGCCAGGCCCTGCGCCAGGAGGGCGCGGAGGACCGGAGGCAGGCGGTGCAGAAGGGGGAGCGACATGCTCCTATGCTAATCGGATGACCATCGGCCGCTTCGCCCCTTCGCCCACGGGGGTCCTCCACCTGGGCAACCTCCGCACGGCGCTGGCCTCGTGGCTGTCCGCCCGGGCGGCCGGGGGGCGCTGGCTGATCCGCATGGAGGACGTGGACGGGCCCCGCTGCAGCCCGAGACTTGGCGAGCTGCAGCTGGGGGACCTGGCGGCCCTGGGCCTCCACTCCGACGGCCCCGTGCTCTGGCAGTCCGAGCGCAGCGGGGCCTACCGCGCGGCCCTGGCGGCGCTCCACACGGCGGGGCGCCTGTACCCCTGCGCCTGCACCCGGAAGGACCTGCAGTCCCTGGCCTCCGCACCCCATGCGGAGGATGGCCTGCGCCCCTACCCCGGCCGCTGCCGGGACCGCATCTGGGAGGGGGCTGAGGCCATGGCCCTGGATTCACCCCAGAGCCATGGCGGGGGTCCGGGGGGACTTCGGCCGCAAGGCGGCCAGGCGGTCCCCCCGGAGGACATTGGCGCCCTCAGGCTTCGGCTGCCCGAGGGACCCGGGGCCTGGGCGGACCTCGTCCTGGGGCCCCAGGCCGACGACCCCGCGGCGCTGACGGGGGACCCCCTGCTCTTCCGCCGGGACGGCTGCTTCGCCTACCACCTGGCGGTGGTGGTGGACGATGGTGCCCAGGGGGTCACCGAAGTGGTCCGCGGGGCCGACCTGCGTCCCGTCACCGCCACCCAGCTCCGCCTCCAGGAGGCCCTGGGCCTGCCCCGCCCGGCCTACGCCCACCTGGGCATGGTGACCGCCCCGGACGGCAGCCGACTCGGCAAGCGCGCCGGCGCCCTGGGCCTGGCCACCCTGGTGGACCGGGGCGTCGACACGGCGCAGGTCCTCGGCTGGCTCGGCTGGAGCCTGGGCTGCCAGCCCACCCCCGATCCCTGCCGGGCCGAAGACCTGGTCCCGACCTTCCACTGGGACCGCGTCCCCCAGGGCGACCTCCCCGTACCCGCCGCGTGGTGCTGAGGCCGGGCGAGAAAGAAAAGGAATTGGATAAGCGGGGGAGGCGGAAGAACGGAGGAAAGCGGAAAAAAGCCTTTTACTGCCTTGCTTTTCTCCGCTTTCCTCAGCCCCTCGGCAGTCCTCCGCTTATTGAGATCCTTTTACAGAAAAAGACCCGGCTCGCCGGGTCTTTTTGATGCAAATGGGTGGATCGCTTAAGCCAGCTTGTTGACCTTCTCGGTATCCCCTGGCGGGGATACACGAGACACCAAAACAAAGGACCCGGCTCTCCGGGTCCTTTGTGCAAAAGGGTAGGTCCGTTAGGCCAGCTTGTTCACTTTCAGGGCCAGGCGGGACTTGGTGCGGTCGGCGGCGTTCTTGTGCATGACGCCCTTGCGGCAGGCCTTGTCGACCAGGCCCTGGGTCAGGGGCAGCTGCGTGGCAGCCTCGGCCTTGTTGCCGGCTTCCACCACGGTCAGGAACTTCTTGACGGCGGTCTTCAGCTCCGAGCGGTTGCTGCGGTTG
>CAIRAS010000502.1 GCA_903876615.1 uncultured Holophagaceae bacterium | reverse complement strand
CCGATCAGATCGCCGATGCGACCGAACACCAGGGCGCCGAAGGGGCGGACCAGGAAGCCCGCAGCGTAGGCGGCGAAGGCGGACAGCAGGGCGGCCGTCTCGTTCCCCTTGGGGAAGAAGAGGGTGGCGAAGAAGGGCGCCAGGGTGGCGTAGAGGTAGAAGTCGTACCACTCGAACACCGTCCCCACGGACGATGCGATGATCACCATCCGTTCTTCCTTGGTGAGTGGCGTCCTTTCGGCGACTTTCTCGGTTGCGATTGCCATGTGGTGTTGCCTCCTTGGGGTGAAGATGGGTTTGGATCTTGACTGCGAACGGTAGTGGAATCGGGTCAGGCCGGCCAAGGCCTCAGATGTCATGTCCTCCCTCAGAATCCCCTTTCTGGGTGCCGACTCGGCTAGGGTCGACAAAGTCTCCTGCCAGCTGTCCAGAATTCCCCGGAACAAGAGGCAACGAGATCTAAAGCGTTATGAGAACCACGATGGGCGAGCCATCGTATGGATCGAGTTGGTTGGGTAAGCTGTCCCCTAGGTAACGCCTTCCTCCGGGTAAGGTCAAGAGAGATTCGACGCCTTCGCGTTATTTTTTTTAGGTTGCGAACAAAATCACAAAACTTGATTTAAAAGGATGTTCAGATCATCTACGACCTCGTTGTCCAAAAATCAATCCAACTTTTTCCCAATCAAATCCATACATCAGCTTGTATTTTCACGTCACGGAAATGTCATAGCACCTTGCCTTTAGTCCCCAGGCATTGGCGAGAACCGGTTGTCCAGGGGTCTGAAACCCTCCGACCCCCTATCATGGTCAAGACTCCCTAACGCCTCAGGACACCTCATGCGCATTGCCCTCATGGCCGACCTCCACGCCAACCGGCGCGCGCTGGACGCTTGCCTGGACCATGCCCACGCCCACGCGGCCGACCGTCTGGTCTTCCTGGGTGATTTCGTCGGCTACGGCCCCGAGCCCAGCGAGACTCTGGAGAGGGTCATGGCAGAGACCGCGAAGGGTGCCCTCGCCGTCGCCGGGAACCATGACCAGGCCGTCTCGCAGGAGCGCGAGACCATGACCTCCGATGCGGAGTTCGCCATGGCCTGGACCCGCGGTCAGCTGGGCACCGAGGCCCGGGAGTTCCTCGCCAGCCTGCCCCTGCGCTACGAGGATGGCACCCGCCTCTACGTGCATGCGAGCCCCCAGACCTACCCCGAGTGGATCTACGTGAACGATGGTCCCGCCGCCAAGCGGGCCCTGGAGGCCAGCCGCGCCCAGACCGTCTTCTGCGGGCACACACACGTCGCCGCGCTGCATGGGATCACCGCCACGGGGCAGCTGGTGTCCTTCCAGCCGGTACCCTCGGTGCCGATTCCCTTGCCCCGGCACCGCCGCTGGCTGACCGTGGTGGGCGCCGTGGGCCAGGCCCGGGACGGAGATCCCGCGGCGGCCTACGCCCTGCTGGATACTGACAAGTCTGAGATCACGCACTACCGGGTGCCCTACGATGTGGAGGCCACGGCGGTGGCCATCCTCCGCGCTGGACTGCCGGCCTCCCTCGCGGCGCGGCTCCGAAAGGGATCCTGAGCCATGACGGGACCGCGCATCGAAACCGGAGGCACGCTGGACGGCTTCCTGATCGGGGAGAGGATCCACCGCGGCGGCATGGCTTCCATCTGGTCCGTGGCCCACCCGGACTACACCTTTCCGCTCCTGATGAAGGTGCCCGTCATGTCCGAGGGCGTGGATCCCGCGGCCATCGTCGGCTTCGAGATGGAGCAGATGATCCTGCCCCGCCTCTCGGGGCCCCATGTCCCCCGGTTCGCCGCCCAGGGGGACTTCGATGTTCAGCCCTACCTGGTCATGGAGCGCATCCCTGGCCCCTCCCTGCTGCCGCTGCTGACGGAACTCCCCCTGCCCTGGCAGGCCGTGGCCAAGCTGGGCACCCGCATCGCCCTCGCCCTGGATGATCTGCACCGCCAGCACGTCGTGCACCTGGATGTGAAGCCCTCCAACCTGCTCTCTCGGCCCACGGGCGAGATCGTGCTCGTGGACTACGGCCTCTCGCACCATGACGAGCTCCCGGACCTGATGGGTGAGGAGTTCCGCCTGCCCTACGGCACCGCGCCCTACATGGCTCCGGAGCAGGTCCTGGGCCAGCGCCGCGATCCCCGCAGTGACCAGTTCGCGCTGGGCGTCCTGCTGTACTTCTTCCTGACCGGCGTGCGGCCCTTCGGCGACCCCCAGCGGCTGGCAGGCCTCAAGCGCCGCCTCTGGCGCGACCCGGTCCCGCCTCGGCGCTTGCAGCCCGAGTGCCCGCCCTGGCTGCAGGAGGTGATCCTCCGGTGCCTGGAAGTGCACCCGGCCTGGCGCTACCCCACCGCGGCCCACCTGGCCATGGCCCTGCAGCACCCGGACCAGGTCAAGCTGACGGCCCGCTCCGAGAAGCTGAAGCAGGATCCCTTCACCACGGTCCTGCGCCGCCGGTTCCGGGAACAGCCCCAGGTCTCGGCCATGGCCAAGGCCCCCGTGCGGCATGACGGGGACGCCCCCATCCTGGCTGTCGCCATCGACCTCTCCCTGGCCGCCGCCCCCATCGCCGAGACCCTGCGCACCATGGTCGCCCGCATGCTGACCACCCTGCCGGGCGCCCGGGTCGCCTGCCTGAACGTCCTCAAACAGGGACGCATCACCCTGGACCAGACCCTGGATGACCAGGGGCGGAACATCCATCACCAGCGCCTGGTGGAGCTGCGGAACTGGGCGATCCCGCTGGAGCTGGACGAAGGTCGCATCAGCTTCCATGTCCTCGAGTCAACGGACCCCGCCTCGGCGATTCTCCACTACACCAGCTCCAACCAGGTCGATCACCTGGTCATCGGCGCCCGGGCCAGCTCGCTGCGCCGCACACTGCTAGGCAGCGTGTCCAGCCAGGTCGCCGCCCAGGCGCCCTGCACGGTGACCGTGGTGCGCTCGCGCCGCATGCGCACCGCAGAACTGCCCGCCAGCAAAGACGAGGAATCCGACTCCTGGACGGTGGGCTGAGCGTGTCTTCGAGATAGCACGCTCTGACAGCGAAACGCCCCGGCAAGCCGGGGCGTTTCCACTGGGGTTGTGACAGCCTACTCAGCGTCCTCGGCCTTGGGCTCGGGGAGGGTGTAGTCCACGAACTCGATGAGGGCCATGTCGGCCGCGTCGCCGAGGCGATGGCCCATCTTGAGGATGCGGGTGTAGCCGCCGGGACGGCTCTCGAAGCGCTTGCGGAAGTCGGCGTCGAAGATCTTCTGGACGGCGACCTTGCTGCCGAGACGGGCCATCGCCAGGCGGCGGTTGGCGATCGTATCGGACTTCGCGAGGGTGATGAAGGGGGCCACGAAGCTGCGAAGCTCCTTGGCCTTCACCAGGGTGGTCTCAATGCGCTCGCGCTCGATGAGGGCGGTCGCGAGGTTCTTCATGAGGGCCTTGCGCTGGTTCGTGGTG
>CAIRAS010000501.1 GCA_903876615.1 uncultured Holophagaceae bacterium | reverse complement strand
GTCTGGAGTAGGATGGAGGGTCCCGGGAGCCCGACCCATGCAGATCATCCTCGGCATTACCGGCGGCGTGGCCGCGTACAAGTCCGCTGAGTTGGCCCGCTTGCTGGTCAACCAGGGGCACCGCGTGCGCTGCATCCTCACCGAGGCCGGCGCTCGGTTCATCACTCCGCTGACCCTCAGCAGCCTGACGGGCGAGCCCTGCTACGGTGCCAACCCCGACCAGGGGGAGTGGCGCGCGAACCCCAGCATCGAGCACATCGAGCTGGCCCGTTGGGCGGAGCTGGTGGCCGTGGTGCCCGCCACCGCGAACAGCCTCGGGAAGACGGCCAACGGCCTGGCTTCGGACCTGCTGAGCACGGTGCTGCTGGCCACCCGCGCCCCGGTCCTGTGGGCCCCGGCCATGAACACCGGCATGTGGGAACATCCCGCCGTGCAGGCCAACCTGGCCCGCCTGCGGTCCTTTGGCCACGCGGTGGTAGAGCCCGGCGCGGGGGTCCTGGCCTGCGGCGAGGAAGGAGCCGGCAAGCTGGCGGAGGTCGCGGTCATCGCCGAGGCCATCCAGGTCCACGCGGCACCGAAGCTGCGCAGCCTGGCGGGCCGCCGAGTGCTCATAACCTCAGGACCGACCCGGGAGGATCTGGATCCGGTCCGCCTGCTCACCAATCGGAGTACTGGGTCCATGGGCGTGGAACTGGCCCGGGCCTTCCGGGACGTGGGTGCCAGCGTCCAGTTGGTGCTGGGTGGTGACCTGCCCGCCCCCTGGGGCATCGAGACCATCCGGGTGCGCAGCGCCGAGCAGATGCTGGCGGCGTGTCAGGCCCGCTGGGCAGATGCCGACGGTCTGGTGGCTGCCGCTGCCGTGGCCGACCAGCGGCCCGAGCAGACCACCGCCGAGAAGGCCAAGAAGAGTGAAGGCTCCGAGACGGTCATCCTCGTGCGGACCCCGGACATCCTCGCGACCCTCGCCGCCGCCCGCCGCCCGGACCAGTGGGTGATCGGCTTCGCGGCCGAGAGCGAGCACCACCTGGCACACGCTGCCGCCAAGCTCAAAAAGAAGGGGCTCGACGCGGTGCTGGTGAACGATGTCCAGGCCGGCCGGGCCTTCGGACCCCAGGCCAACACCCTGACCCCGATCACCCCCCAGGGCGCGCACCATCCCCTGGGACCGCTGCCGAAGGATCAGCTCGCCCGGGCCGTGGTGCAGTGGTGGAACCAGCGCCTCGAGACCATGGACAGCGGCCGTTAGGGCTGGAGTTCACAGCCCGGGGTCCAGCCAGGGCAGGACCTCGCTGGGCCGGCCGGCGACGTTGCCCAGGCGCACGGCCACGAGGACGATCCACCCCTGAGGCCGCTGGAGGGAGCTGAGGTCGAGCAGGAAGGTCTCGCCAGGTCCGGGCAGGTCCGGCCGGCGCCGCTCCAGCACCACCTCGCCCCGGCTGAAGACATCCTCGGGGGTGGGCTTCGTCAGTCCGAGGGGCAGGTAGATCACCCGCACCAGCTCTACGCCGACCAGGGTGTCGCCGGCCCCATCCTTCGCGGGCACCACCACCCGGGCCTTCCGGAGGCCCTCGAGGTGGACCTGCACCGGCAGCGCCGCCGCACGGGGTCGGGGCACCGGGTCGCCCCGGCGGCCGCAGGCCAGCCCAAGAAGGCAAATGGTGAAGATGACGAGGGGGTTTGCTAGGCTGGAGGGACGCATTGCCATCCATCATGCCTGAATCCGAGGTCCACCTATGCCTGTGACCAAGATCCTGATTGCCAACCGGGGTGAGATCGCCTGCCGGGTC
>CAIRAS010000500.1 GCA_903876615.1 uncultured Holophagaceae bacterium | reverse complement strand
GGGACGGTGCTGCTCAGCCTCTGGGAGGCCACGGGGCTTTGGGCCGTGACCCTGGGCTCGCGCTGGCTGGGCCGCCGGAGCGGCCCCCTGGGCGCCGCCCTGGGCGCCGCCCTGCTCCTGCTGGCCTGGGAGTCCTGGGGCTTTCACGTCTATCCCTGGACCTGGGGCGCGGCCTTCGGCGCCCTGCCCTGGACCGCCCGCAGCGCCGCCTTCCTCGGTGCCTCGGGCCTGTCGGCTCTGGCCTGGGGCACCGGCGCCTGGGCGGGCGCCGCCCTGGCGGGGGGTGCCCCCCTCCGGCGCGTCCTGGCCGGTCCGGGCCTGGCGCTGGGCCTGCTGGCGCTGGGCGGTGGAGCCTGGCTCCTGCTGCCCCGGGACCCCCTCCGCAGCCTGGATGTGGCCCTGATCCAGCCGAACTACCCTGCAGGCCAGCGCGTGCCGGGCATGGAAGCCGACATGTGGCGGCGCAGCGACGCCCTGCTCCGCGCCAACGGGCTGCCGCGCCGGGATCGCCCGACCCTGCTGCTCTGGCCCGAGAGCTCGGTCCTGGGCCGGGACGACCGCCAGCCCGACCCGCGGCTGAATGCGGAAGCCACCCGCCGCGGCGTGGCCTGGCTCTACGGCACCGAGGGGGGCCTCCTCAACCTGGTGCGCGGCGAAGCCCCGGGCCAGCCGACCTTCCTCTTCGCCAAGACCGAGCCCATGCCCTTCGGCGAGCGCATGCCCGGCCCCGAGCCGTTCCGCCGCTGGCTGGACCAGCAGCTGGGCTTCGTCTCGCAGGAGGCGGGCGCGCTGCGCGAGGGCTGTGCCTTCCCGGTGCCCGCGCCCGGCGGACCCCTGCGCGTGCATCCCCTCCTCTGCAGCGAGGCTCTCCTGCCGGAGCGGACCCGCCGGGGGCTGGTGCTGGGCCATGCGGAGCTGCTCTCCAACCACACCAATGACGGCTGGTTCGAGCGCAGCATCGCCACGGACCTGCACGCCGCCCAGATCCGCCTGCGGGCGCCGGAGCTGGGCGTGCCCCTGGTGCGCGCCACCCTCACCGGCAAGTCCGGTCTCTTCCGGGAGGACGGCCGCTTCCAGCTCTGGGGTGGCCCCCTCAGCGAGGACGCCTACGCTCTCGAGTTGCAGTGGCGGCCCGTGCGCACCCCGGCCCGCTCAGGCTGGCTCCTGCCTCTCCTGGCCGCGGCCCTCGCGCTGGGAATCCTCGCATTGCGCCTCCTCCCGCGGCTAGGATGGGGAACCTTGTCATGGAAAACCTGATGGATCGCGACTTCCTCCCACCCGAACCCATGTCGACCCCCCATGGCACCATCGCGTTCCGGGACGAGACCTGGAGCATCGACCCACGCGAGCTTCAGATCTTCTTCCAGGCGGAGGAAGTCTACTGGACCGCCGACCGCACCATCGAGCAGTGGCGGAGACTGCTGGCCTGCTCCCACTTGCTCACGGCTCGGCTGGTGCCGGAGGGCACCAAGGGTGGCCGTCTGGTCGCCGTCACGCGGCTCTGGTCGGACCATGCCTACGAAGCCAAGCTCTACGACATGGTGACGGCCCGGGACATGATGGAATACGACATCCCGGGACAGATGGTGCTATGGGGCCTGCGGCATCCCTGGGTGGGCGAGGTCACCCGCTTTGTGCTGGAGACCCGCGACCGCCAGCACTTCTATCCCCGCTTCGGCTTCCGGCTGGGCACCGAGATCGACAGCATCCACATGCGGGTGATGACGGCGGATCTCAAGCTCCGGGGACTGCGGTGAGCGAGACCCTGCCCGGTCTGCCCGACATGGCCATGCAGCCGCTCATCCTTGCCAGCGGCAGCCCCCGCCGGCGCCAGTGGCTGGAGGCCATGCGCGTCCCCTTCGAGCTGCAGGCCCCCCACGTGAACGAGACACCGCTGCTGGACGAGGATCCCTCGGACCTGGTGCTCCGCCTGGCGGAGCTCAAGGCCGAGGTCGTTGCCCGGCGCAACCCGGGCCGCTGGGTCCTGGCCGCCGACACCACCGTCGCTGTGGACCACCACACCCTGAACAAGCCCGTGGATGTGGAAGACGCCGTGCGGATGCTGTCCCTGATCCAGGGCCGGGCCCACCAGGTGCACACGGGCCTCTGCCTGCAGAAGAACGACACCATCCACAGCTTCGTGGACACCTCCCAGGTATTCTTCCGCCCCCTTAGCGAGGCGCAGATCCGCTGGTATGTCGCCACCCGCGAGCCCATGGACAAGGCTGGTGCCTACGCCATCCAGGGCATCGGCGCCCTCTTCATCGAGGCCGTGGAAGGCAGCTTCTCCACCGTCATGGGCCTGCCCGTGGAGCGCATGGGAGCTCTTTTCGGCCACCTGGGTCTGCTGAAACCCTGGATGGGCTTCCCCAACTAGATCCGGGCGGCCAAGGACGAGCGTCGGGTTGGACCTGGCCAACCCTGGGGCGACCCTGCCCGGACCCCAGCCAGAGGGACCGGAATCAGGGGACCTAGCATGGAGGAAATCGTCCTTTCGGATGAGGTCGATATAGACAACCCCAAAATCGTCTTAATTGCATGGAAGTGTCTCAGAAAAAATAGTTAAACATTCTTTTCCGGGTGCTCTATCATCGTGACCAACAGCACAACTCGCTAGAGTTGCTGTCGTCACAGCCCTAACCCGTTCTTTTTTTTATCTTCATTAGTTATTCCTACACATCCGTTTGTTGAGATTCGTCCAGGCCTGCCTACCGGCTCGGACAACGTCCCACCTGTTCCCCGATGGTCTCCCGGCCTCACCCGCGGACCAGCGCTTCCCAAGGGGTTG
Source organism: uncultured Holophagaceae bacterium (assembly GCA_903876615.1). Next base: position 423 of record CAIRAS010000500.1, on the reverse strand, counting down.
TGCATGCACCCGTTCGACCGAGCGTTCCGCTTCGTCCTGCCGGCCGCGGCCGTGGCGATCCTCGCCACCATCCTCTCCGTGGGCTGGCTCACGGAACCGGACCGCTTTGCCAAGGGCTACGCCCCGGAACAGCCCATCCCCTTCAGCCATCAGCTGCATGCGGGCACCCTGCGCATGCAGTGCCAGTACTGCCACTCGGGCGTCGACAAGTCCCGGCACGCGGGCATCCCAAGCGTGGACCTCTGCATGGGCTGTCACAAGGTCACCAAGGCCGACCGCCCCGCCATCCAGAAGCTGGCCCGCATCGCCCAGACCGGCGAGCCCCTGCCCTGGCAGCGGGTCCACACCCTGCCGGACCACGTCTTCTTCGACCACCGGCCCCACGTGAACGCGGGCATCGCCTGCCAGAGCTGCCACGGCGAG
>CAIRAS010000499.1 GCA_903876615.1 uncultured Holophagaceae bacterium | reverse complement strand
TGTGCCCATTGATCTTAGCCAGGTGCTCTTCCTGGCCAACGCCAACGAGCTGGAGCCCATCCACCCGGCCTTCAAGGACCGCATGGAGATCATCTACCTCAACAGCTACACGCTGGAGGAGAAGCTGGGCATCGCCGAGCAGTACCTGATCCCCAAGCAGCTCGAGAAGCACGGCATCTCCAAGAAGCACGTGTCCATCTCCAAGAAGGCGCTCAAGGCCATCGTCACGGGCTACACCCGCGAGGCCGGCGTGCGCCAGCTGGAGCGGGAGCTCGGCGCCGTCTGCCGCAAGGTGGCCCGCCGCGTGGCCGAGAGCACCCTCAAGAAGAAGCTCGCCCTCAACGACGAGACCCTCCATGAGCTGCTGGGACCCGTGAAACTGCTGCAGGACGAGCGCCTGAAGGCCCCGCGCATCGGCGTGGTCACCGGCCTGGCCTGGACTTCCGTCGGCGGCGACGTGCTGTTCGTCGAGGCCCTGCGGATGCCCGGGAAGGGCCTGTTGATCCTCACGGGCCAACTGGGCGATGTCATGAAGGAGAGCGCCCAGGCAGCGCTGAGCTACATCCGCAGCCGCGGCGACGCCTTCCAGATCGATCCCGAGCTGTTCCAGAAGCAGGACATCCACATCCACTTCCCCGAGGGCGCCATTCCCAAGGACGGGCCCAGCGCCGGTCTGGCCATCGCCACGGTGCTGCTGTCGGTGCTGAAGGGTGTCCCCGTGCGGAACACCATCGCCATGACCGGCGAGATCGACCTGCGCGGCGAGGCCCTCCCTATCGGCGGCCTCAAAGAGAAGGCCCTGGCGGCCCTGCGGGTGGGTATCCACGACATCCTCATCCCCCACGCCAACCAGAAAGACCTCGAGGAGATCGATCCCGAGCTGCGTGAGCAGTTGCGCTTCCACCCCGTGAAGCACGTGGAAGAGGTCTTCGAGCAGGCCCTGGTGGGCTGGACGCTGCCTGAAATCCCGAAAAAAGCCAAGGCCAACTCACGCTGAACCTTGCCCTGGGGCGCCTTCGAGCCGATGTTACTGCTGGAGGCGCCCCATGCTGATCGCCCCGCTTGTGCTGCTCCTTGAGTTGCCACCGCTGGCCTTCGGCCCCCCTCTGCCCCTGCAGGCGCTGGCGCCTCCCCGGGAGTTCACCTGCGAGGTGGGCGAGCTGGGCAAGCCCCGGCCCCTGAAGCTGCCCCCCCACCCAGGACCAAGATCCTATGCGGTGGACCCCGCCGCCCTTCAGCCCGGCGCCCCCCTGCGCCACCTGGTGAACCCCGTGGTGGATGGCCTACTGGTGCTGGGCGCCCTCGCCGCCACCCGGGGCGGTTGGGATGAGCGGACCTGGGGCTTGCGGAGCTGGGGCAACATCGGCGGCGTTACGCCCGTGTTGATTCCGCCCATGGCGCCACCTCCGAATCGTTAGGATCTGTATTCAAAGGGGTTGACTGCTGCATGGGGGCAAAGGACTTGTTCCACGTGGAACACCCGGGGCGCTACCTCGCCCCCTCGCACGGATTCCCGCCTAGGGGTCTCCACAAGGCATAGGAGCTGGAACGAAATAAGCATTGCCATCGCGCAGGGGGCCGGGCAAGCGAGACGAGGAGGCTGAGGTTCCAGCGCTTCGGTAGACTGGGGGTTCGCGAGGTGGGCGTGGGTCTTCTGGGTGGTCTCTTCAGCAAGTTCAAGCAGGGGCTCAAGCGCACCCAGGAGTTGGTGCTGGCGCCCCTGGGCCGTCTGCTGGGCCTCCGTCGCCTGGACGCGGCCCAACTGGAAGAACTGGAGGACCTGCTGCTCCAGGCCGACCTGGGTGTGACCGCCGTGGAGCAGCTCATGGCCCGGCTGCGTAGCGAGCTCAAGGGCGGCACCGAGATCGACGCCAAGGCCATCTTGAAAGAAGAGCTGCTGCGGATCCTGCGCCAGCGCCCCGCCCAACCCTTCGTCGCCCAGGGCACCCAGGTGGTGCTGCTGGTGGGCGTCAACGGCGTCGGCAAGACCACCACCCTGGGCAAGCTGGCCGCCCTCCTGAAGACCCGCGGCGAGGCCGTGCTGGTGGTGGCCGGTGACACCTTCCGCGCCGCCGCCATCGACCAGCTGGAGCTCTGGGGCGAGCGGGCCGGTGTGCCGGTCATCCGCAACCAGATGGGCGGTGACCCCGCCGCGATCGCCTTCGACGGCGCCACCAGCGCCCTCGCCAAGGGCACCCCCTGGGTCCTCATCGACACCGCGGGCCGGTTGCACACGAAGGACCACCTAATGAAGGAGCTCGACAAGATCCGCCGCAGCCTCCAGAAGGTGATCCCCGACGCGCCTCACCGCGTGCTGCTGGTGCTGGATGCCACCACGGGCCAGAACGGCCTGCACCAGGCCGAGACCTTCGCCCGGGTCGCCGGCGTCACCGATCTGGTCCTCACCAAGCTGGATGGCAGCGCCAAGGGCGGCGTGGTCGTGCCCATCCTGGATCGCCTGAAGCTCCCCATTGCCTTCGTGGGTGTGGGAGAGGGCCTCGATGACCTCATCCCCTTCGAGGCCGAGGCCTTCGTGGACGGCCTGCTCGATGGCTGAGGCAGCCCTGACACCGGAGGTCGCCTGGACCCTGGCCACGGGCGGTCCCTGGCCGGACCCGGCGGCGCTGACCGGAGACGCCCACTTCCTGGCCCTGGCCCTCCAGGAGGGCCTCAAGGGGGTGGGCCTGGCCAGCCCCAACCCGCCCGTGGGCTGCGTCCTGGTGCGGGAGGGGCGGGTCCTGGGTGCAGGTGTCCACACCCGGGCCGGGGACCCTCACGGCGAGATCATGGCCCTGCGGGACGCGGAGGCCCGGGGTGAGGATCCCCGGGGCGCGACGGCCTACGTGACGCTGGAGCCCTGCTGCCACCAGGGCCGCACGGGCCCCTGCACCCAGGCCCTGCTCCAGGCCGGCGTGGTGCGGGTGGTGGTGGGGGTGCGCGACCCGAACCCCCGGGTGGACGGCGGTGGCCTCGCAATCCTGCGCGCCCAGGGCCTCGCGGTCGAGGAGGGCGTGCTGGGCGAGGCCTGTGCCCGCTTCCATGCCCCCTTCTTCAAGCTCATCCGCACGGGCCTGCCCTGGGTGAGCCTCAAGCTGGCTCTGGGCTCGGACGGCTCCCTGGGACCCGCGGGCCAGACCACCCAGGTGACTCCTCCCGAGGTGCAGCGCCTGGCCCACGCCCTCCGGCGCGCCTCGGAAGCCATCCTGGTGGGCCGCGGCACCATCGCGGTCGATGACCCCCAGCTCACGGACCGCTGGCCCGGTCCCAGCGCCCCCCACCGCGTCTTCGCCCGGGTGGTGCTGGACCCCCAGGGGCGGCTGCCCGCCACGGCTCGCGTCTGGACGCCCGTGGCGGGCCAGCCGGCCTTCCGCGCCGTCACGGGGGATCGGGTTCCCCTCCGGGGCGTCGAGGACCTCAGCCTGCCCCCCGAGGGCCAGGGCTGCAGCCTGCGCCATCTCCTGCATGAACTGGCTGCGCGAGGCGTGGGTCGGCTCCTGGTGGAAGGGGGCGGCTCTCTGGTGCAGGCCTTCCTGGCGCAGGGACTCGCCGACGAGTTCCACCGGTTCCAGTCGAATCAACCCACCGGAGGCCCGCCCCTCGACCTGGCCTTGCCGAAAAGCTGGACCCAGGCCGCTGCTGCCCGCTGGCCCGGCGGGGCATGGGAAGTCTGGCGCTGAGCCCTACCGGCCCCTGCAATGAATCAAGACCTGAAGCAGAACCGCTGATGGGCGATGACCCATCCCAGCGCTTCAAGCCCAGAAGCGGATCCACAGATTGCACAGATGACACAGATTGTGCGCCGACCCACACACCGCACGGGCCCATGGATCCCCAACTAAGGCTTTTGCTGTCTGTGGAATCTGTGGATAATCAGTTTTGTTTTTCTAGTAAATTTTGCATCTGCCCTCGTCCCTCGTTTCTAGCAACGGCCCTTTCACGCCGAGGCTGCTCGATGGCCAGGAATCGGGTTCAGCCGCCGCCCACCAGCCGCACCACCTCGAGGCGATCCCCCTCCCGCAGGGGGGTGGCGGCGTGGTCCGCACGGCGGATGACCTCGCCGTTCAGCTCGATGGCGCTGCCATAGGCGGGCAGCTCCAGCCAGGTCGCCAACGCCGCCAGGGTGGTCAGCGCCGGGGCCTCGCGGACCTCGCCGTTGAGGGTGAGCTTCACCGGGCCTCCGCGGCGGCCTCGAAGCCCTTTTCGAGGTCGGCGACCAGGTCAGGCTCGTCCTCGATGCCCACCGAGAAGCGCAGGAGGCCATCGGTGATGCCCAGGCGGGCCTTCACCTCGGGCGCGGTCCGCAGGTGGCTCATGCTGGCCGGGTGCTGGATGAGGCTCTCGACGCCGCCCAAGCTCACGCCCCGGGTGATGACCTCCAGCGCCTCGCAGAAGCGCTGGCCCGCCAGGAGCCCCGCCCGCAGCTCGACGCCGATCATGGCGCCGAAGCCCTTTTCCATCTGCCGGGCGGCGACCTCGTGGCCCGGATGGGTGGGCAGGCCGGGGTAGTCCACCCGCGCCACCTGGGGTTGCCAGAGCAGCCACTGGGCCAGGGCCTGGGCGTTGTCCGAAGCCCGACGCATGCGCAGGGGGAGGGTCTTCAGGCCCCGGTGCAGCAGCCAGGCGGCCATGGGGTCCAACGTCGGCCCCAGGAGCTTGGTCAGGTGCCAGCAGGCCACGATGTCGGCGTCCCGCCCGGCGATGACGCCAGCCACCACGTCCGAGTGGCCCGCAAGGTACTTTGTCGCGGAGGCGACACTCAGGTCGAACCCGAAGGCCAGGGGCCGGGTGTGGATGGGGCTCGGGAAGGTGTTGTCAGCCACGGTGCGGATGCCGTGCTGCTGGCCCAGGGCCGCCACCCCCGCCAGGTCCGTCAGGGCCAGGGTGGGGTTGGAGGGGGTCTCCACCCAGAGCATCCGGGTCTCGGGGCGAAGGGCCGCCTCCCACTCCCCGAGGTCCAGGGTGTCCTGCACCCAGGTCACCTGCAGCCCGCGCTCGGCCTCCCAGCGGCGGATGAGCTGCTCGGTGCCCAGGTAGATGGCACAGGGAGCCACCAGGTGGTCCCCGTGCTTCAGGAAGGCCTCGAAGACCAGGGCGAAGGCGGCCATGCCCGACGCCGTCACCAGGGCCCGCTCGGCGCCCTCGAGCTGCGCCAGCACCGCCTCCACCTCACTGCTATTGGGGTTGCCCCAGCGGGTGTAGAAGGCCGGGGGCTCGATGCTGGCCGAGAAGGTGGCCCCCTCCTGGTTCTCCATGAGCTGGAAGACCGAGGTCTGGAAGATCGGCGTGGTCACGGCCCGGGTGGTGTTGAAGTGCTTCCCGGCATGGATGGCGGTGGTGGTGGGTCCCCAGGATTTGGACATGCTCGGCTCCGAACCTCCAGCATAGGGCCGGTGCGGCTTCTGGTCATGGGCCAGGACGCCCGCTACCGCTTCCAGAACACGATGCCCAGGGCCACCACAGCGAAGACGATGATGGCAATGACGCGCCAGAAGGTGGGCTTGTCATCGGGCATGTCATAGGGGCCGCGGTCTTCCAGGGCCGCCCGGGTCAGCTCGTCCTCCGGGGGCGGGACCAGATGTCGGCAGTCCAGGCAGTGGAAGGGCTCGCCCGGGGTCTCCACGGCGTCCACCACCGAGCAGCCACACTTCTGGCAGATGTGGACCACGCCAGGATGATAGGCCTGCAGGGCGGAGGGGATCTCGTTGCTCATGGAGCCAGCATGGGGCGGCGGCTAGTCCTTGGCCAGGGCTTCCGCCAGGATCTCGTTCACAGCCTTGGCGTCGAGCTGACCCCGACCCGCCTTGAGGACCTGACCCACCAGGAACCCCTTCATGCTGGCCTTGCCGGCCTTGATCTGGGCCACGGGGCCGGGGTTTTCCGCCAGCACCTGGGCCACCAGGAGCTCGATGGCCCCGCGGTCGCTGACCTGGGCCAAGCCCTTCCGGGCCACGATGGACTCGGCGCTGCCCTCGCCGGCCAGCAGGGCCGGGAAGACCTGCTCCTTGGCCGCGCCAAAGGACACCGCGCGGCTCTCCACCAGCCGAACGAGGCCGGCCAGAGCTTCGGGGGTCACCGGGAAGGCCTCGATGCCGATTCCGCGCTCGTTCAGGATTCGGCTGACCTCGCCCAGCAGCCAGGCGGCGGCGCCCTTGCCGCTGCCGCTCGCCTGAGCCAGGGCTTCGAAGTAGGCCGCGAAGGCAGGGCTCTGGGCCAGGGTCTGGGTCTCCCTGGCGCCCAGCCCGTAGGCCTCCTGCCAGCGGCGGACCTGCCGGTCGGGCCGCTCGGGCAGGGTGGCCCGTACCGCCTCGATCTCGGCGGGATCCACGGTCAGGACCGGCAGGTCCGGCTCCGGGAAGTAGCGGTAGTCCATGGCGGCTTCCTTGGTGCGCTGGCCCCGGGTCTCGCCGACCCCCGCGTCCCAGCCCCGGGTCTCCATCGCCACCGACTCGCCCCGCGCCAGCAGGGCCGCCTGGCGGTCGATCTCGTGCTCCAGGGCCTGGCGGACGAAGCGGAAGGAGTTCAGGTTCTTGACCTCGACCCGGGTGCCGAAGGGCTCCCCCACCCGTCGGAGGCTGACGTTGGCGTCACAACGGAAGCTGCCCTCCTCCATGTTGCCGTCACAGATCCCCAGAGCCACCACCAGACGGTGCAGAGCCTTGAGGTAGTCCGAAGCCTCCTGGGCGCTGCGCAGGTCCGGGGCGCCGACGATCTCCAGCAGGGGCACGCCGGCGCGGTTCAGGTCCACGTGGCTATTCTGCCCATCGAGGTCGTGGTGGCTCTTCCCTGCATCCTCCTCCAGGTGGGCCCGCTCCAGGCGGATCGGCACGAGGCCCTCGCCCCCGCGGACGGCGGCGTCCCCAGGGATTTCCAGGCAGCCTTCCTCGACGATCGCCACGGGGCCCTGGGTGATCTGGTAGCCCTTGGGCAGGTCCGGATAGAAATACTGCTTCCGGTAGAAGGTGCTGTGGGGTTGGATCCGGGCGTCCACCGACAGGCCCAGGGCCAGGGCCATGCGGACCGCTTCCCGGTTCAGCGCGGGCAGGGCCCCGGGCAGGCCTAGGCACACCGGGCAGGTCTGGGTGTTCGGCGGGGCGCCATAGTGGTTGGCACAACCGCAGAACATCTTGGTCCGCGTGCTCAACTGGACGTGGACCTCCAACCCGATCACTGCCTCGAACATGCCTCCCCCGCAGGGCCAGTGTAGCCGGGGCCAACCCTCCTACTGGATGGCGAAGGTGGTCACGTTGTGGGTCTTCCCCTTCTCGCCAGCCCCGCTGCCGGCGGAGGTCAGCTCTGTGCGCACGCAGACCAGCCGGTCCCCCACCTTCTGGTAGGCCGAGGACTCCTCCTGCTCCTGGTTGAAGGAGACCACCAGGAAGGCCCGCCCCTTCAGGCTCACCTTGGTGGTGGAGGCGAGGGGTGTGCCGTCCTCATCGATCCAGATCTGGGCTGTACCGGTGAAATCCTTCACGTATTTTCGATCTCGATCGCTAAGCCCCTTTACTGTCAATCCAAACGTCAACACCCGGGCGGGCCGACCCTGCCAGATCTCACGGGATTCGGTCTGGAAGTTGGCATGCTCAAGCTGTCCGGCCACGACTTCCGCGGCATTGATCTGTTCCGTCACCAGCTTGGGAGAGAGAGCCCCCAGCCCCGTGGTGGCGGGGTTTTTCGCGTTCGGATCCTTCCGGATCGCCCGCACCTCCTGGCCCACCTGACCCAGCAGGTTCCGGTCCCAGAACATCCGCAACCCCTGGGGCCCATCCTCAACCCAGGCCGAGGCGTGGCCGGATCGCTCGATGGCCTCCTTGCCCTCGCCGTTCCGGTTCCAGCGCTTCACCTCCAGGGTCCCCTTGAGGGTCGTGGTGCCCTGCAGCCGGCTCAGGGCTGCCCGCAGGTCCGCCACGCCATCAGCCCGCAGCCCGAGGGCCGAGAGCAACAGAAGGATGAGAGATCGCTGCATGGGTGGCTCCAGAACGAATGGCATCGAGGGTCGCAGGCAGGTGCGCCGAAGCGGGACGGGGGTTCACAGAGGGGGCTACTTGCCCAGACAAAAACCGCTGAACAAGGCGTCGAGGGCCGTCTCGGCCCGGTCCTCGCCGGTGAGGCGCGCGAGCAATCCCCAGGCGCCCTGGAGGAGCGAGGCCGCCAGCTCGGGGGGGTCTCCGGGGGTCAGCGCCAGCAACAGGTCCAGCTGCCGGACCAGGTCATCCAGCAGCGCGCCCTGCCGGTCCGTGGCCAGGGCCCCGAAGCAGGCCTCCGGAGCCAGGCCCCCCAGCAGGCGCGCCTTCAGGATCGCCTCCAGGGCGTCCAGGTCCCCCAGCAGGGCCGAGATGGCGGGTCCGGCCGTCGCCGCCTGGTCCCCGAAGGTCCGGACCTCGGCCACCTTGCCCAGGAAGGGGCCGAGGGCCAGCGTCAGGGCCTCATCAGGAGCCTCATCCTGGGCGGGGATCAGGTGGAGGATCAGGTCCGCGGTCTCCAGCACGGGGCGCACCCGGGCGACCCCCAGACGCTCCAGGGGATCCTCGGTCTCCCGCACACCCGCCGTGTCGAACAGGCGCAGCGGCAGGCCCCGCCACTCGCAGCGGACTTCCAGCACATCCCGGGTGGTACCCGGGATGTCGGTGACGATGGCCCGATCCTCCCCGGCCAGGGCGTTGAACAGGGTGCTCTTCCCGGCGTTCGGCCGTCCCACCAGGGCCAAGCGGAGGCCCTCCCGCAGGTGCCGGGCAGCCCCGCAGTGGGTCTGTTCCACGTGGAACCTTGCCTGAAGCGGCTCCAGGTCTACACCCAAGTCTTTTAGATTTAGCGCGATGCCCTCTTCCTCGCCATAGTCCACGACCGCCTCGGCCCGGGCCATCCAGGGCGCCAATCGACGCCGGGCCTCCAGGAGCCAGTCCGGCTGGGCCCCGGCCCGGGCCTGAGCGAGCCGCACCTGGGTGTCGGTCTCCGCGGCCACCAGGTCCCGCAGGGCCTCGGCCTCCAGCAATCCCTGCTTGCCGTTCAGCAGGGCCCGCCGGGTGAACTCACCGGGTTCCGCCAGCCGCACCCCCAAGCTGCCGAGGTGCCCCAGCAGCCGGCGCACCAGCAGGGGATTGCCGTGGACCTGGAGCTCCACCACATCCTCTCCGGTGTAACTGGCCGGGCCCGGGAAGAACAGCACCAGGGCCTTCTCCTGAAACCCGTCCCAAGTGAGCGTGCGAAGCTCGGCCCGGCGGGGCCGCGGCAGCTCTAACAGGGGCGCGAGGACGCGCTGGAGGCTGGCCCCAGAGACCCGCACCACGGCCACGGCCGCGGGAAACAGCGGGGTGGCGGGGGCGCAAATGGGATCCAGAGCGGCGGGCACGTGCCCAGTCTACTTCCGGAAGACCTTCACGGGCTTGAAGGTGCCGATCCCCTCGCTCTCGGTGCCCAGACCCGCTTCGCGGCTGACCACCAGGTGCACCCAGCGGCGCTCCCGGGCGCTCAGGGCGCCCAAGGTGTGGCTGCCCAGCTCCCGGGCCTTCTCGGCGGCATAGAGGCCCATGGCCATGACCTCCTGCATGCGGAAGAGGCGAGCGCCCTTCACGTCCAGGTAGGCCAGCTTCGAGTCCTCGCGCTCGCCCTGGGCCTCGTGGACCAGGAACTGCAGCGCGTCCAGGGCCACGCCCCGGTTGGCGGCCAGAGAGGAGGCATCTGGTCCCGAGATCGCCACACGGTTGGGGAAGGCCTCCTCGTCCCCGGAGGGGGCGAACTTGGCCTCGACCGTGAAGCCAAGGTGGCCCGCCCAGCGGGCGATGAGGTCAGGCACGGACTCCAGGCTGGCGCCGCTCTTGCGCATGGCGAACTCCTACAGCGTGATGGACTGGGGCTGGTAGGACCGCATGATCCACCAGGTCTGGGCCAGGCCGATCATGTTGAAGATGAAGTAGTAGATCGTGAGGCCCGCAGGGCTCTGGGCGAACATGAAGGTCATCATCGCGGGCATGAGCACGAGCATCATCTTGCGCTGGGCGGGGTCCCCCACGGCCGGGGTCATGTACTGCTGGGCGAACATGGAGCCGCCCATGAGTACCGGGTAGATGAAGTAGGGATCCCGGGAAGAGAGGTCGATGATCCAGCCGAAGAAGGGGGCGTTGCGGAGCTCGAAGACGGCGTTGAGCATGGACCAGAGGGCCAGGAAGATGGGCATCTGCAGCAGCATGGGCAGGCAACCACCCATGGGGTTGTGGCCGTTCTTCTTGTAGAGCTCCATGAGCTC
>CAIRAS010000498.1 GCA_903876615.1 uncultured Holophagaceae bacterium | reverse complement strand
GCTGGTCCGCTCATCGAAGACCACGGGCAGCACTGAGTTGTCCACGAAGCGGAAGGGCATGCCCCAGGCCGCCTCGATCTGGGCGTTCAGCAGGGCGGTCGGGAGGAAGCCCGGGGACCAGGGGATCTGGGCGGGCATCAGGAGGCCGCGGTGCGGGCTGTGGGGCGAGGGCACCAGCAGGACGAAGGGCGTCTGCCGGCCATGGACCAGGATTCCTTCGATGAAGGTCGTCAGGTGGACCCGGCCCTCGGCCATCAGGGCCTCCCTTCCAGTTGGAGGTGAGCCGCGACGCCGGCCATCAGCGCCCTCCCGCGGTTTCCAGTTCGAGCAGGAGGCGGTCCCGGGCCACGGAGACTTCGCCCACGGCGGCCTCGGGCTTGAACTTGAGGACCTCCTTGGTGCGCCGGTCCCGCAGCTCGACGATGCCCTCCTTCAGGCCCCGGGCGCCCACGGTGAGGCGCAGGGGGAAGCCCAGCAGGTCCGCATCCTTGAACTTGGCACCGGGGCTGAGGCCCTCGCGGTCGTCGTGGAGCACCTCGAAGCCCGCGGCCTCTAGGTCCTGCTCCACCTGGTTGGCCACGGCGGCCACCTCAGGGCTGGCGGGATCCAGGCAGACGAGCTGCACTTGGTAGGGGGCGATGGGCCAGGGCCAGATGATGCCGTCGGCATCATAGTTCTGCTCGATGGCTGCGGCCACGGTGCGGGTGATGCCGATGCCGTAGCAGCCCATGACCATGGGGTTCTCCTTGCCCTGCTCATCGAGGAACGTGCAGGACATGGCCTTGGAGTACTTGATGCCCAGCTTGAAGACCTGGCCCACCTCGATGCCGCGGAAGGCCTGGTAGTGGCCTCCGTTGCAGCGGGTGCAGGTGTCGCCCTCGGCAGCCATGCGCAGGTCTGCGAAGGTGCAGCCCGGCAGGTCCCGGGCCGGGTCCAGGCCGAAGTGGTGGTAGTCCGTGCGGTTCGCGCCACAGGTGAGGTTGACGGCGCCCTCGAGGCTGCGGTCCACCAGCAGCTGCACGTCTTTGAGCCCCACGGGGCCCATGAAGCCGGTCTTGGCGCCGGTGAAGACCTCGGCCTCGTCCAGGGGCAGCAGCTCCATCTCGGCCGCAGCGACGAGGTTCTTCACCTTCACGGGATTGACCTCGTGGTCCCCCCGCAACACGGCGCCCACCAGCCGAGTGGTGCCGTCGGCGAAGGAGACGCGGTAGAGGAAGAACTTGCTGGTCTGCGCGAGCGGCATCCCGTCATGCTCCCCGTCCTTCATCCCCGCCGCCTGCTCCACCTGGCCGACAACGCCTGGTGTGCAGAAGTGATCTTGTATCAGTTCCCTTCTATCTCCGAAATTGCCGCAAGGCAATTTCGGAGCCTCAGTCTTCTCGATGTTGCTGGTGTAGTCACACCCATCGCAGCTGAGGATGGCGTCTTCGCCGCTGCCCGCCAGCACGTGGAACTCGTGGGTGAAGCTGCCGCCGATGGCGCCGCTGTCGGCTTCCACGGGGCGGAACTTCACGCCCAGGCGGCCAAAGATCCGCTTGTAGGCGTTGAACATGGCCCAGTACTCGCGGTCGGCGCTGGCGTCGTCGGCATGGAAGGAGTAGCCGTCCTTCATGGTGAACTCGCGGCCCCGCATGGGGCCGAAGCGGGGGCGCCGCTCGTCCCGGAACGTGGTCGGGTTCTGGAAGTGGGTCTGGGGCAGCTGCTGGTAGCTGCGGACGTTCCTGCGGACGATGTCGGTGATCACTTCCTCGTGGGTGGGCCCCAGGCAGAAGTTGTAGTAGTCCCGCTCGTCGGGCTGCTCGCCCCGGGCGCGGCGCTCGGCCAGCTCGGCCTTGGCCTTGCGATCGCAGAAGCGCAGCAGCTCATCGCCGTAGAACTTCCAGCGGCCGCTCTCCTGCCAGAGCTCGGCGGGCAGCACGGCGGGCATGAGCAGCTCCTGGCAGCCGTCCTTGGCCAGCTCCTCGCGGACGATCTCCTCGAACTTCCGGATGCTGCGGAACGCCAGGGGCAGGTAGCTGTAGATGCCGGCGGCCACCTTCTGGATCATGCCGGCCCGCATCATGAGCTGCTGGCTCACCACGTCGGCATCGCGCGG
>CAIRAS010000497.1 GCA_903876615.1 uncultured Holophagaceae bacterium | reverse complement strand
GCTGGTCCGGGAGAACGAGGAATACCAGCAGAACCTGGAGCGCATGGTGGAGGCCCGCACCCAGGAGATCCTGGGGCTGAAGAACGACATCGAGCGGCTCTTCGAGGGCTTCGTGAACGCCTCGGTGACGGCCATCGAAGCCCGGGACCCCAGCACCTCCGGCCACTCCAGCCGGGTGGCCGACCTCACCGTGGGCCTGGCTGAGGCCGTGAATAGCACCCCCAACGGTCCCTACGGCGGCTTCCACTTCAACCCCATCCAGATCCGCGAGATCCGCTACGCCAGCCTGCTCCACGACTTCGGCAAAGTGGGCGTCCGGGAGCAGGTGCTGGTGAAGGCCAAAAAGATCGAGGGCGAGCGCCTCGAGAGCATCTACCAGCGGCTGCACCAGCGGACCCTCGAGGCCATGCGGGACGGCCTGCTGGAGGCCTGGAGCAAAGGCAGCACCTTCGACCACGACCAGGTGGGGACCCTCCTCCGGCACCAGGATGAGGAAGCCCGGCGGCTCATGGAGCTGGTGCGGCGCAGCAACGAACCCACCGTCCTGCCCGAGGAAGTGGCACTGGAGCTGAACCTGCTCGAGGACCTCACCTATCAGCACTGGTCCGGGGACCACCGGACCCTCATCGATGCCCATGACATCAGCCTCCTCAAGATCCCCAAGGGGAGCCTCTCGGACGATGAGCGCGACGAGATCCAGAACCATGTGACCTACACCTACAAGTTCCTGAGCCAGATCCCCTGGACCGCTGAGCTCGCGGGCGTCCCCGACATCGCCTGGGCCCACCACGAGCGGCTCAACGGGAAGGGCTACCCCCGGCAGCTCAAAGAGCTGGACATCCCCGTGCAGAGCAAGCTCATGGCCGTCTCAGACGTCTATGACGCGCTCACGGCCGCGGACCGCCCCTACAAGGCCGCCGTGAGCGTGGAGCGCAGCCTGGAAATCCTGGAGCAGGAGGCCAAGGTGAACCTGCTGGACACCGAAGTGCTCCGCATCTTCCTGGAGGCGCGCATCTACGAGCGCACCACGGGCCAGAGCCGGAGTCGCCCATGATCCAGGAGCCCATCCTCATCGTGGATGACGATGCCGAGGTCCGCATGACCCTGCTGGAGGCCCTGCAATACCGGGGCTACTCCGCCGAGGCGGTGGCCAGCGGAGAGGCTGCCCTGGCGCGCATGGCGGAGCGGACCTTCCCCGTGGTGCTCACGGACCTCCACATGCCCGGCGGACAGTCGGGGCTGGAGCTCATTGGCACCATCCGGCACCGCCATCCGGACACCCTCTGTGTGCTCATGACGGCCTTCGCCTCGCTGGAGACCAGCGTCGCGGCCATGAAGCGGGGCGTCTACGACCTGGTCCAGAAACCCTTCCGCCTCGCCGAGATGGAGGTGGTCCTGAACCGGGCCCTGGACCACGCCAGCCTGCAGCAGAAGCTGCGGGCCTACCAGGGCGAGCTGGAAGACCGCGTCCTGAGCCGGGGCCGGGATGTCCTTGAGGCCCAGAAGGAGGCCATCGAGCTCTGCGACCTGACGCTGCTGGCCCTGGACCGCCCCACCCTGGCTGACGCCCTGGATGCCCTGCTGGACCGCCTGGCTGGCCGCTGGGAGCCGAACGGCCTGGCCTGCTACCGCCACGACGGGGACGGAGGTCTCTACCTGCTCGCGGCCCGGGGGAAGCGCCCTCTGCCCACCCAGCTGGAGCGGCCCCAGCCGGGTCCCCTGCCGGCTCCTCGGCTGGGCTATCCCGAGGAGCACCTGCTGCCCCTGGGCAATGCGGGCTGGCTCTACCTGGGCTTCGAGGAGCGCTCCTCCTTCACCGACCTGGATCCTGGCTTCCGGCTGCTGACCCGGCACCTGGAGCTCATCCTGCGGGTGAGGTGAGGGCATGACCATCACCCGCCACCGCCGCTGGACCGCCTTCAGGGCCCTGGCACCCGTCGCAGCGGAGTTCTGATGGGTGGCCGCATCCTCATCGTGGACGACAACGCCATGATCCGCAGCGAGATCAAAGCCGTCCTCATGAAGGATGGCTCCTTCACACACTTCATGGAAGCCGCCGACGGCCTGACTGCATTCAAGACCATCATGGACTGCCCGCCGGATCTGGTGCTCTGCGACCTGGTCATGCCCGGATTCGATGGCTTGAAGTTCCTGGGCCTCAAGGCCAGCCGCAAGGAGCTGGAACAGATCCCCGTCATCATCCTCACCGCCGAGGACGACCTCGACCGCAAGGCCGAGATCCTCGAGCGCGGGGCCTCGGACTACGTGACCAAGCCCTTTCACGAGAAGGAGCTGCTGGCCCGGGTGCGCATCCACACCAAGCTGAAGCTGCTCCAGG
>CAIRAS010000496.1 GCA_903876615.1 uncultured Holophagaceae bacterium | reverse complement strand
TGCGGCCCCAGGGGGCGAGGGCGAGATCGGCGACGGTGAAGTCGGCGGCGGTGACGGTCATGAGGACCTCCTCGAAAAGCCGGTACGGCAAGGTGAATCCACCTCTTCGTCCCGGTTCAGGGTTGAGGTGAGCGCCGTTCCATGAGGGAAGTATCCGAGCCTGAGATCCCGCGCAGCCAATCTGCCGGGTCCTGCAGCGCTCCTCGGACCCGATCAGAATAATCGGTCCGGACCGGGATGTCCGATGGGTTTTTCAGGGGCCTGAGGGCTGTCATGTTGTAATTTTTTCTATCGAAAAAATTACAAACAATAAAAAACTATAAACAAAGGACTTGCTTCATTTGTGTCGGATTTTGTCATTTTTTTATTACATGAATTTGCCGCAGGCAAATTCATCCATAACGGCCCCAACATTTACACCTGGCACAACCCTCGATTGGACTGACTCGCCTGAAAGGAGGCAACCATGTCCAACCTCTTCACCTCCACGGCCCTGGCACTCGCCCTGGCCCTCCCCCTCGGCGCCGCCCCGGTCCGCGCCGCCCGGGCCCCGCAGCGGCCCGTGAACCTCAACACCGCCACGGTCACCGAGCTGATGCAGCTGCCCCGCATCGGCCAGAAGACCGCCGAGCGCATCCTCGCCTTCCGGACGCAGCACGGGGGCTTTCAGCGGACCGAAGAGCTGATGAACGTCAAGGGCATCGGCGAGAAGTCCTTCGCCAAGCTGAAGCCCTTCCTGGCCTTGGCCGCCGCGCCGGCCCCTGCGACCGCGAAGAAGTAGGGGACGGCATGCGCGCCTCCCGGAGCTGCGGGAACCCCGCCCAGCGGGGCTCCTCCCTGCTGGAAGTCACCCTGGTCATGGCCGTGGCCGCGGTCCTCCTGGCCGCGGGAACCTCGCTCTGGGACACGGACGCGGTGGACCTCATCGCCGCCCAGCAGGAGATCCGCAGCAGCGTGGAGGAGGCCTTCATCCTGGCCCGCGCCCGGGGCACCGACGTCAAGGTGGCCCTGGGCGCGGCCAGCGGCGCGGGGGAGCACCTCCCCGTCCAGCTCAGCCGCAAGGTGAAGTGGGGCAAGCCCGACGGCATCCCCCTGCCGCCGGGCATGGACACGCCCACGGTGGCCGCGCGCACGGGTGAGGCCCATCCCATCATCACCGTGACCCCCCGCCACACGACCCTCGCCAGCGCTTGGTTCCTGAACAACGGCAAAGAAGCCCTCTGCATGCGCCTCTCCGGCAACGGGCACCTGCAGGTGCTGCGCTGGCGGCGGGACCTCAGGAAGTGGAAGAGGATGTGATGGACCTCTCCGCTGCCGCCCTCCAGCAGAGCGTCCGAGCGCTCGCCGCGCTGCTGCTGCCCGCGCCCCTCAGCCCACCCCTGCGCGCCGCCCGCGCCGAGCTGCGCCGCAGCCTCCAGCTCGCCTTCCGGCTGGCCGCCACCCACCACCACCCGGTGATGCTCGAGCCCGGCGGGGAAGCCCTCTGGGGCCGGGTCGCCCTGAAGCTGCCCCCGAGTGTGCTCTGGGGCTGCCCTCCAGCGACCCCGCTGCCGCCCAACCTCATCGGCAGCCGCTGGGCCAGTAGCTTCCCCCAGCCCATCCTCGTCATGCCCCAGCGCCGGGCCGTGGCGAACGTCTGGTTCCTGCACCACGGCCGCGAGGCCCTCTGCTTGCAGCTGCGACTGTCCGGCGCCGTGGAGCTGCTGCACTACCGCCCCCGGCTAAGGGCCTGGGTCAGCTGCTGACAGGAGAATCCATGCGCATCCTCGATCTCTCGCCCGACCAACGCCCCCGGGAGCGCCTGCTGGCCGGCCACGGCGAGGCCCTGGCCGACGCGGAGCTCCTTGCCCTGCTCTGGGGCACGGGACGCCGGGGCCAGAGCGCCGTGGAGCTGGCCCAGGCCGTCCTCGGCCGCACGGGCGGCCTGGCGGGCCTCCTGGCCCTGGGGCTCAGCGACTGGCTGGAGCAGCCGGGCCTCGGCCCCGCCAAGGCCGGTCAGCTGTGGGCGGCCCTGGAGCTGGTGCGGCGCGGCCAACGCGGCGCGGAGCGGCCCCGCATCACCAGTCCCCGGGCCGCCGGCGACTACCTGCTGCCCCGGGTGCAGGGCTGGACCGAGGAGCGCTTCGGCCTGCTCGCCCTCAACGCCAAGGGCGATCTGCTGGCCGAGCGCATCCTCAGCCAGGGCACGGCCACGGCCACGCTCATCAGCCCCCGGGAGTTCTTCCGCGAAGCCCTGCGCTACGGGGCCTCCACGGCCCTGGCCTACCACAACCACCCCAGCGGCGACCCCACGCCGAGCCGCGAAGACACCCAGCTCACCCGCCGCCTGCAGGCCGCCGGGGAGTCCCTCGGCGTCCCCCTGGCGGACCACCTCATCCTCGGCCAGGGCCGCTACCACAGCTTCCGCGCCGCCGAGGGCTGGGATGCGAAGGCCTAAGAGGTCGTAACAAAACCCGTCGCGGCCGCGATGAAGTCAGGCGGGCTGCAACGCAAGGAAGCGCCTGCTGGGCGATGCGGGACATCGTTCAAAGGCGGTGACGCCGCGCGGCCCCGTGGGGTTTTGTTACCACCTCTAAAATCCAGGTAGAGTCAACGGGCGAGGAGCCGACCCCGATGTCACTGTCAACCTGGGCCACCGACTACGTGCACCTGGTGCTCGCCACCGGGCGCCACGATCCTGACTTCGTGGATGCCTTCTACGGGCCGCCCGCCTGGAAGGCCGCCGCCGAGGCCGGGGCGCCAAAGCCCCTGACCACCCTGCGGGCCGAGGCGGCACGGCTCCTGGCGGGCGTCCAGGCGGCCCAGGCCGGGCCGGACGAGACCGTGCGCCGCGACTACCTCCAGGGCCAACTCGGCGCCGTAGCGGCCCACCTGGCCCGGCTGGCGGGCCAGGTCTTCACCTTCGACGACGAGGCCGAAGCCCTCTACCAGGTGCGGCCCCCGGTGACGCCCGAGGCCGACTTCGAGGCGGCCCTGACGCGCCTGGACCAGCTGCTTGAGGGGTCTGGCACCGTGCAGGCCCGCTACCAGCGGGTCCGGGAGCGGGTCATCGTGACCACGGAGCGCGTGGACGCCGTGTTCCAGGCGGCGATCCACGAGGCCCGGGAGCGCACCCGCCGGCACGCCACGCTGCCCACCTCCGACCACTTCCGCGTGGAATATGTCCGGGACAAGGCCTGGTCTGGCTACAACTGGTACCAGGGTGGCGGCAGCTCGGTGATCCAGGTGAACCTGGACCTGCCCATCGCCATCGACCGGGCCCTGGACCTGGCTGCCCACGAAGGCTACCCGGGCCACCACGTCTACAACGCCCTGCTGGAGCAGCGCTTCGCCCAGGGGCCACCGGAGGGGCGCGGCTGGATCGAGTTCACGGTCTATCCCCTCTTCTCACCCCAGTCCCTCATCGCCGAGGGCACCGCCAACTTCGGCATCGAAGTGGCGTTTCCCGGCGCGGAGCGGCTGGCCTTCGAGCGCGAGGTGCTCTTCCCTCTGGCGGGCCTCGACCCGCAGGACGCGGCCTTCTGGGCGCGGGTGCAAGCGGAGCTGAAGCTGCTGGCCTTCGCCGACAACGAGGCCGCCCGCGGCTACCTGGATGGCCGCCTTGACCGGCCACAGGCCGAGGCGTTCCTCATGCGGTATTCCCTGCGCACGGCGGCCCAGGCCGCCCAGCGCCTGCGCTTCATCGAGACCTACCGCAGCTACGTCATCAACTACAACCTGGGCGAGCAGCGGGTCAGGGACTGGGTGAACCTCCAGGGCGGCACCGCCGACCAGCCGGCCCGGCGCTGGGCGGTCTTCCTCGAGCTCATCTCCAGCCCGCGGCTGCCCCGGGCCCTGGGCTTCTAGTGGTGCCCGCGCGAAATAGTCGGACCATCCGACCCGCCCCTGGGCACCCCGCGGCGGGGGTCTGGGGAGAGGCTCCAGGTCTGCGAGCCAAAGCGAGCAGGAGCACGCCCTCCATGCGAGACCTGGAGGGCAGTGCCCCCAGTGGGGTGACGGCCTCAGCGCGTTTGCGCGCTGGGGCGCCAGAGGGGCTTTGCCCCGATGGATGTGCACCTCGCCCTCACCAGCTTGACCCAGGTATTTCAGGCGAGGTGCACTAGGACAGCACAGGACGCCTCCAGGAGGCAGGTGGCCGACACTGGCCGGAAGTTCAGGGGGCCCCGGCGCCTGGCTGGAAGGGCGTTGGAGCGGTAGGTCAATTCTTGCTGTGAATTGAATGAATAGCTATTTTTTAATAATAGCGAGCATTGATTGCTTGATTTTATTCTTTCCCGCGAGAAGAATCGTCCTGCAAACTCAGCGGCTCCTTCTGACCCCTTTTCGATCTTGCTGGTCCGACCTCAGGCAAGGAATTGCCTGGTCACTGGCCTCCAGCCCAACCCCACGCCAGCCCACTGTCATGTCTGCTCAAGGTGGCCCCACGCAAAGGAGGAATGCGATGCATGTGGTCTTCCTCGTCCACGGCATGGGCAAGCACCCCGCCGGCTGGAGTGAGCCCATCACGAGCTTCCTCAAGGAGCGTTACGCGACCGCTGCTGGCAAACCCCTCCAGGAGGACGTTGCCCGGTTCGTGGAGATCACCTATGACGACGTTTTCACGGGGTGGCTGAGCCGCTGGGCCAAGGCGGGAGACGAGCTGGCCGCCTTCCCCGAGGTGGCCTCGGTGGCAGGCTTCCTCCGCAAATTGAGCCAGGATGATCCGCTGTACACCCATCTTGCCGATGTGGTCCTGTTCACCCTCTTCCCCCAGATCAGCAGGGAAGTGATCACCTCTGTGCGCACCCAGATGTTCAACGCCTTCGCCGGGAACCGCACCGCGCAGTGCTCGATCCTGGCCCACAGCCTGGGCACTTCCGTGGCCCACCGAACGGTGGCGACCTTGAATGACGAGGCCCTGGGAGGCAGCTACCCGCCGAGCCTGCTCAGCTTCGCCAACCTCATCATGGTGGCCAACGTCAGTCGGGTCCTCACCCTGCCTCATCACGATTCGCTCTATGAAACGCTGGTGCGGCCAAGCGCTGGTTCCTACTGCGCGAACTACTGGTCCATCCACCACGCGCTGGATGTCATCACCATGCCCTGGCCCTTCCATCCTCCCCCCGCCGGCTGGGCGGCGGATCCGGCCACCTACCGGGATACGGAGGTGCAGCACTACGAGGGTGATCCCAATGTTCACGATCTTCTGAACTACCTCAAGAACCCTAGGATTCACCTTCCCCTGCTGGCTCGCGTCGCCGGTTTGAGGATGCCGGCACCGGACCTTGCAGCGGCCATCGCCACCTATGAACAGAGCCACCAGCTGAACGACCTCCTCCGAGGCCAACTGGAGCCCTCCCTGAAAAAGGCCACAGGCCTGGGCCAGGGCGAGCTCAAGGACATCCTGGACCTCATGAAGTCGTTCCTCGGGGCCTGCGGGGTGAAGCCATGAGGGGTCGCCTCCTCCGAATCAGCATCCTGGTCCTGCCGCTCCCAGGGGCGTGCCTAAGCCCGTCGGCCCTGCATGCCGAGGTTCCTGGCCCGGAGGCGGTGCGGGCGGACCCATGTCCCGAGCCCAAGGAGGTGGCGGGGTATTACCGGCTCCTCGGCATCCAGGGGGAGCTGTCGAATCCGGAAGTGGGGCTGCTCGCCCTCCGCCTCATCGCCACCGAGTGCCGCCTGGACAGCCACCGCAAGAACGAGTCCCTGCAAAAACTGCTCCGGGAGCTGGGTCCGGCCCTGAGCCAGGCCGAGGGCCTCCGGGAGGGGACCGCCTTTTTCGTGCGCCATCGGAATTGGCCGGACTTCTTCAAGGGGTTTCTTCGGCCGCCCCTCTCCCGGCCCGATGAGACCGGCGCACCCAGCGACCACTACTTCGCTGGGACACCGAACGAGGTGGTCATCGCGGATCCCTCGCTGCCCACGGAGAACCAGGCGGCCTTCCTCCTCCGCTGGCAGGCGACCCAGGGCGTCCTCTGTGCCCTGACGAACAGCCAGGTCCAGACCCTGCGCAGCAGTCAGGAGGTCTTCAACGCCCGGCTGACCTTCATTCGCGAAAAGGGCTACCTCCAGTACCCCTGGGAAGTGGCCCTCAACCGCGGCGGTGACCAGCAGAACTACCTGGTTCTGGGGCATCCCAGCCTGGCGTTCACGTTGGGTCCGGTGGAAGGGAGGACCTTCCGACAGCTCCGCGAGGCCGCCAGCACCTCCATCCAGCCCACCCTGAATGTGTCCCTCTTTGGCTTCATCCGCTACCCCCTGGAAAAGTCGGCGGAGGGGAGCTACACCGATGCCTACAGCCGGTATTGGGGGATCACCTTCGGCATCATGACCGGGCCCAGTGGGGCCAACCACCCCAGGTGGGGCCCCACCGTCGAGTTCCACTACCGGGCCACCTCGCTGGGTTTCAGCCGCCATGACACGCCAGCGGGGCCCAAGCAGAACTACCTGTTCACGACCCTCAACCTGGCCAAGTACCTGAAGCTCCCCCAGCCCTGAGGTGGAGCCCACGAACGGTGGGCCAAGCCTCACCCAACCCTCTCGCAGGCCCTTCTCCGCCAGGATTCGATTCCACCTTTTCCCCAGGGGTCGCCCATGAGCTACCGCCCGCTCCCACCCGACCGGATGCCCGGAGAGCTTGCCCAAAGCGAATCGGACATGCTCAAGATCCGCCGCGCTGAAGCAGGCGTTTCGGCTGATCAGCCAAGGGTGGGCTTGGCGCTGTCCGGGGGCGGGATTCGCAGCGCGACGTTCTCCCTGGGTGTCCTGCAGGGGCTGGCTCAGCTGAAGCTGCTGAAAAACGTCGACTACCTCAGCACGGTCAGCGGAGGAGGCTACACAGGCTCCTTCCTGGGCGGGCTGTTCTGCCGCAAGGGACCTGCGGAGCCGAGTGCTGCCGAGGTGGAGTCCCAGCTTGGCGCTGCCGACCGGTCGGTGGGTCCCGTCGCCAGCGCCTTTGCCTGGCTGCGCGACAACGGGCGCTACCTGACCCCCGGCGGCAGTGGCGACAGCCTGCTGATGGTGGGCACGATCCTGCGGAACTGGGTGGCCGTCCAGGTGGTGCTCGGGTTCGTGTTCCTGACGGGAGGCATGGCGCTCGATGGGCTCTTCCGAGCTCTGACGGGAGGGTTGCCCAGGACGCTCGGCCAGGGAGGCCTCTATCTCAGCCAGTGGTTCACGCTGGCGCTTGGGGTGCTGGTCTCGGGCGGTCTCGTGATCGGCTGGGCCCACTGGCTGGTGGACCAGAGCCCCGTCCAGGGACGCAAGGGGATGATTGCTCGCCCGAAATGGGTCCTGATCCTCACCTTGCTGGGCGCGGCGGTCGTGCTCAGCACGGGGGTCCCCTACCAGACCCTGAATCCGAAGGCCTGGAGCACCGCCCTCAAGCTCTTCCTGGGTGTGGGGGGACTGGCCCTGCTGGTCTCCTGGGGGGCCTCGCCCAAGGGACCCGCCGAGGCTCGGCGGTTGCTGTCGCGCGGCCTCCGGATGGCCATCCTCGCCTCGCTGGCCCTGGCCATCGTGGCCGTGGTGGACAGCGTTGGCTGGGCGATCTGGAAGGTCTGGTTCAAGGCCAGTGACCCAAGCGCAGCCACCGGTGGCCTCCTTCATGGCATCTGGCGCTGGCTTGAGCAGACGCTCCAGACCCTCATCAGCCCAAAGGGGATCCCGGTGTTGGTCCTCTCTTTTGCCGTCTCATTCCAGGAGAAACTCACCAAGCTCCTGGGCGCCAAGGGGAGTGATGGTGTTCTCCAAACCCTAGGCAAGGTCCTGGGCAAGGCGCTGGTGGGCCTGCTGGCGCTGGGAGTCGCCGTGCTGTGGCTGGGCGTCTTCTCGGCCCTGGCGCATCGCTTGACGTTTGGTCCCGTCCCCTCGGCGGACTGGCAAGGGATCACCCTGCCGTCCGCCCCGGAATGGCTGCTGGCCTTTTCAGGACTCATCCTCCTGAACATCCTGCTGGGGCGGGTGATCGGTTTTCTGAACCTCAGTACCCTCGGACCTTTCTATACCGCCGCGATCACCCGGGCCTACCTGGGAGCAAGCAACAAGGAACGACGCGAAGGGGACGTGTCTCCGGATCGGCGGGAAGCGGATGACATCCCCTGGGCTGAGTACAAGCCCTGGCTGCGCGGGGGTCCCCTCCACCTCATCAACGTCACCCTGAACGAAACCACCGGAGGGCGCAGCCAGGTGACCCAGAAGGACCGGAAGGGGCTGGGGCTGGCGGTGGGACCGGCTGGCCTCAGCCTCGGGATTCAGCACCATGCCCTCCAGGTAGCCCCGGAGCCCGCCCACCCGAGGCTTGCGCCTCTGAACGGCTTCCATGCCTTCGCGGGATCGATGGAGCGGGACAAGCCGATCTTCAGGCCTGAAGCCCTGACGGTCGGACAGTGGGTGGGTGTGAGCGGCGCGGCCTTCACCACCGGGCTGGGCTCACGCACCAACCTCTCCTTGAGCATCCTGCTGGGTTTCCTGAACGTCAGACTGGGCTACTGGTGGTGGACGGGGCTGGCCCCTTCCCAGCGCCTGGTCACCAAGCAGGGGAAGAAGACCCCTGCGGTTTCCACGCTGGATCGAATCCGTCTGGGCTTCGAGGCCGCCGTCCCCGTGCACGCCCATCTGCTGGGGGAATGGTTCGCACGGTTTCCGGGAACCGCAAGCCGGCACTGGTATCTCTCAGACGGGGGGCACTACGAGAACACCGGCCTCCTCGAACTGATCCGCAGGCAGCTGCCTCTGATCATTGGCTGCGATAACGGCCAGGACCCGGAGCGCAAGCTCCTCGACCTGTCCAACCTGGTGGCCAAAGCCCGGGTGGACCTTGGAGTGGAGATCACCTACCTCGACCCTGCGGGATTGGAACGGGTCCTGGGGGTGAAGCACAGCTCGGCCTTCGGCTCCGTCGATGAGCTGGTGGACCCGAAGGCGCCGGCCCTGGCAGCCCTGGCCGAGCTCCACTACCCAGGCCAGGTGCAGCGCGGCCTGCTCGTGATCCTGAAACCCACCCTGGGATCGGGCCTGCCGCTGGATCTCCTGGCCTACGCGGAGTCGAATCCGGAATTCCCCCAGCAGACCACCATGGATCAGTTCTTCGATGAGTCCCAGTGGGAGGCCTACCGAGCGCTGGGGCAGGTGATCGTTCAGCAGACCCTAGGCCGCCATCCCGAGTTGTTCGTCCCAACAGGAGTTCCTCACTAGGCGCGCCGCATCAGGGCGCCCGCCAGGGCCTCCATGAGCCGGGCACCGCGGGACAGACGGCCCGCCTCCGCCGCCAGGGCCCGGGCGGCGGCTTCCTCCAGACGCAGGGGCTCCGGCAGCCCGGCCGAGGCCCAGAAGCCGTAGCGGCTGGCCAGCAGCTCACTGGTCAGGCCTTCCACCAGCTCCGCGGCCAGGCGGTAGTCCGTACGGGTCACCAGGCGGATCCAGTGAGACGACAGCTTCGGCGTCACGAAAGGCACTCGCAGCAGGATGGGCTTCCGGCCCATGAGCGCGGCGCTGCGCTGCAGGATCTCCACACCCGACAGGGCCTCGGGGCCCGGCAGGTCCCAGAGGTCGCTGCCCGCCAGGGGCAGGCGGGCCGCGCGAACCAGGGCGGCCACCACATCGTCCACGGCCACTGGCTCACTGCGGTGGTCCAGCCAGGCGGGCAGCACCATGGCCGGCAGCCGCGCGGCCAGGTCCCGCACGATGGTCCAGGAGGCACTCCCAGCGCCCACGATCATGCCGGCCCGCAGCTCCAGGCAGGACACCTGCCCGGCCCGCAGGGCCTGACCCGTCTCCAGGCGGGCCCGGAGGTGCGCCGAGGGCGGACCGGCGGGTGCGACCCCGCCCAAGTAGACGATGCGCTCCACCCCGGCGCAGGCCGCGGCCCGGGAGAACCGCTCCGCCGTGGCGAGCTCCCGCTCGACCCAGTCCGGGTGCAGCTCGCCCATGCCGTGGATCAGGTAGAAGGCCACCCGGCAGCCGTCCATGGCCCGGGCCAGGGCCTCGCCATCCTCCGCATCCCCAGCCACCCAGTCCCGGTCCGGCCAAGCCTGCCGCGCCGCCTCGGGGCGCCGCGTCAGACACCGCACCCCCCAGCCGTCCTCGCGAAGGCTGCGGAAGACCCGGTTGCCGATGAATCCCGTGGCACCCGTGAGCAGCAGCTGTTCCGTCATGTTCCTGAGGCTGACGGGGCGGCGGGGAATCCGCCAGGGATTATTGCCGCCAACGATGCCCAGGGATGAGGGATTCAAACCCCTTCCCAGCTCTTCACGAAAGCAAGGGCCCCGCATGCGGGGCCCTTGCTTTGGCGGAGGGTGAGGGATTCGAACCCCCGAACGCTTGCACGTCTCCAGTTTTCAAGACTGGCGCCATCAACCACTCGGCCAACCCTCCACGCCTCCATCTTGAACGGTGCGTGCACCCTCCGGCAAGAAGCCTTGTGCCGACCCGCCCTGCCCGGTAATCTGGAGGGCCTTGGAGAGATGCCGGAGTGGCCGATCGGGCTCGCCTGCTAAGCGAGTGTATTGGGTAAACCAGTACCGGGGGTTCGAATCCCCCTCTCTCCGCCAGAAGCAGCACCAACCCCCTGAGAAATCAGGGGGTTACTTTTGTATGCCTGGACCTACCCATACCTGAACCCACACTTTTCTGCTTCTGTCTGGCCCTTTGACCTCCAAGCCTCTCGAAGGTAGGTAGTGCAGGAGCAAAGGGTCGGAGTTTCCAATCCTCTCGCCCTGGCCAAATAGAATCAAATACTTAGGGTTGGACCGACCAAGCAGGGCTTGGTAACATTGTCCCCGTACAACAATAAAACAACCCTTGGAATCGTTTCACCATTTGTCCGAACTCATGGAGCTTGCCCCTCGGCAGCCCGAGAGGCAAGCTGCTCTCGTTCAAGTAGGATTTCAGGAGCCACACGGAGGACGATTGCACCCACTTAGAGCCTCTCTGTTGTGGGTTTCTGCGGTACCCCAAAAAATCCTGGAAGCATTTAGGAAACAAGCAAACCCAAGCCCCGCCTGGGGTGCTCCTTTACCCCGACCACGGCTTTCCTATCAGATCGCTCGTTTCCACGAATTGGTAGCCCCTGGGCATGTAACGGTGGACCAGGGCACTTGGCAGGACCTCGGCATGGAAGAGGTCTTTGCTCTACTGGACCGGACAAGCACATTCCCAGGCCGCCAGATGCTCTACCACTGGTTGCGCACCTATGGGGCAGATGAAGCCACGCTCTCGGTGCGTAGGCATATGGCCGATGTCTTTCGCAAGAATGTCGGATTCCGACAGGACATATTGTCCCAACTTGAGGGGCTAGACGATCCCGATGCAGCTTGGCTTCCGATCATTCTTACTGATCTCCCCCAAGCCCCGACCTGGGCTAGGTTGTTTCACTTGGTAGGCTTCCTACCGCTTGTCTGCTTTCTAGGAGCATTCCTATGGCCCATCTTGTTCATTCCTGGATTATGCTTCGCAGTCATTAATCTTGTGGCTCATGAAGTCTATGGCCGGAAAATCTCCCCCCACTTCCCCGGGTTCCTCCAGGTGGTTCGGCTTGCCGACCTGGGGGAGGGGCTTGCTGGAATCAGTGATCCCCATTGCCTCCCTCCATTAGCAGAAATTAAGGGCGCCCAGCCCGGATCCAAGCAAGTCAGAAAGCGCTTGAGCCTGATGCTCACCCTTAGGGGTAATTCCAGCGATCTAATGCAGGCCTTCCTGGGGTTTCTTAATCTGATCCTTCTGCTAGACATTCAGATCTATCTCCGGTCTCTTCCTCTTCTTCAGCAACATCGGGAAACTCTCATGTCCCTATACCGGGCTATCGGAGAACTGGATGCCAGCCTGTCCCTTGCTTCATTCCTTGACGGGCACGGGCCTAATACGATTCCAGAACGAACTATGGAGCGCAGGCTGGAAGCAACAGGGTTGTGGCATCCTCTGCTTGCCCATCCAGTGGCAAATCCGGCCCAGTGCCCGGGACGGTCGCTCCTCATTACTGGGTCCAACATGGCGGGGAAGACCACTTACCTTCGGACCATTGGCATCAATGTGCTATTGGGCCAGACCCTCAATTTATGCCTAGCGGAGCAAGCCATTCTGCCCCGGGCCATCCTGCGTAGCAGTATCCGGCGGGAGGACCAATTGGAGCGGGGGCAAAGCACTTACGCCGTGGAGATTGACCGCATTGGCCTAATGCTCCATGAGGCGGAACAAGGGCCACTGTACCTGTTCCTTATAGATGAGATCTTCCGGGGGACCAACACGGTAGAGCGTGTGGCAGGTGCTACGGCTGTCTTGCGGCACCTTGGGCGCTCTCACCTAGTCCTCGTTACTACCCATGACCTAGAACTTCAGGACCTACTCCAGTCGGACTTCAACATGGTCCATTTCAGCGAACAGATCACCGGGAGCAGCCATGGATTCAGCTACCGACTCCAAGAAGGCCCCTGCCGGGGCCGGAATGCAATCCGATTACTAGAACTTCACGGCTATCCAATGGAGGTCACAAAGGAAGCTCGGAGGCTTGCTGATAAATTAATGACTACCTAGGCAGAGTTCTCGGTTCCGGTTCGCCTTCTAACCCTCCGCTCAACTCGGACCCCGCCTGCATTGTCTTCTAGGAGCCTCCCCTTCCCTTGATGGTCCGTTGAAGCTTCCCTGCTGTTCTCAGAATCTGTCGGAGCCCCGCCTTAGCTTTGGCATTTAGTGATGGATCTTCGAGCCGACCTTTGATGATCGCCTCAATCTGGGTCGCGGTCTCCATTGTGTCTCCGAGGTGCAAGGCGATGGATTCCTGGCGTTCTTCATATCCAAGTTTTCGAGATGTTGATGGCATGGGTCACCTCTAACAAAGGCGGACTTCCCATATTTTTTGAATGCTCTTCAAAATGACTGCTGATGTGAACTGAGATGTAACTAAAAAAGTCGACCCGAGGCAAATCCCGGGCGGCCTGATCGCTGGGTGCTCAGACAATCGGAAGCACTCACCCCCGGCCTGTTCCCCTGGGGTCAACCTATTCTCAATAACAAATTTTCTGGGAATCTTTCAGCCCAGGGCAATATTGGCTTCTTTTGAGGCTCACTTTCCGGGGCTAACCGATCAGGCCAGCGCACTACGGATAGGGACGACATTCCCCTCCATTGGCTCACTGGGTTTGTCGCAGAAAGCTGCCCAGGATTCCATCAAGGTCTTCCGCTTCGCCAGCATGGTGCCACGGGCATAAGCCGCCTCGGACTTGTCCTTAAGCTGATGTGCCAGGGCATGCTCGATGACTTCTCTGGGAAAGTTGGAACACTCTCCAGCCCAGTCCCTGAAGGTGGAGCGAAAGCCATGAGGCACCACACGCCGCCCCTTTTCGTCCTTCCAACCCTCCCCCCCCTCCTTCACGCCCCGGCCATCCATACGCCTGATTACGGCCAGCATCGCAGCATCGGAGAAGTGCTCGTCAGGCGAGTCTGAGAACACGAACGAACCCTTCTCCCGCTTGAGACGCCCCTCCAAGATGTCGACTACTCGCGGGGACAATGGCACCACATGCTCCTTCTTGGCTTTCATGCGCTCGGCAGGGATGGTCCATAGTTTCCGCTGGAGGTCGAACTCCTCAACCCTGGCGCCCAATACTTCACCAGACCTGCAAGCCGTGAGGATGGCGAACTCCAGGGCCACAGGCGCTAGACCATCTTGTTTTCGTAGAGCCTCCATAAATGATCCGAGGCGGGAGTAGGGGAGTGCAGGCTGGTTCTCTTGTTTCTTCACCTTGGCTGGCGCCGGAAGTAAATGGTCTAGGTGATTCTTCCATCTTGCAGGGTTTTCACCCGACCTATACCCCGAGACCGTGGCCCAGCCCAGAACAGCCTCAATCCGCTGCCTGACACGGGAGGCGGTCTCGTTCTTCTCAACCCAGATTGGGTCCAGAACCTTCCGAACCAGGGCTAGGTCGATGGCGGCAACCGGAAGTTTCCCGATGATTGGACTGGCATAGGTGGCGAGGGTGTTCACCCACTGGTCGCCATGCTTCTCGTTCTTCCAACCGTCCTTCCGGTCCTTGATGCACTTTTCCGCTGCCTCATCGAAGGTCATGGCCCTACTGGCTTCGACCTTCTTTGCCGTACGCAGTTGGTCTACCTCTGTCTTCGGGTCCCTTCCATCCGCAAGCATCGTTCGAAGGTCTGCCGCCTTCGTTCGGGCATTTGCTAGAGACACATCCAGCAGGGATCCAAGCCCAAGTTCTATTAGCTTGCCCGTACCCCGGCTTCGATAGCGGAAGCACCAACTCTTGGTCATCTCATCGGCGGCCTTCCGCTTCTCTCCGCCTTTGGCGGGGGTCCGTCTCGAAATCATGAGGTAGAGCCCCCCGCCATCCATTAGATAACGCCGCTTCCTCGTGGCCCCGAGGGTTGCGTTCGTCACCGTGACAGCGTTCAGTCGGTCCCGTCTGCCACCCATCTTTGATTACCTCCTACCCATATCCCTACCCATACAATATAGGCGGTTGTAAACGGATGCAATAGGGCAATGGGAAGAAGTGACGGATGTAAACGAATGAGAAAGGCGCCTTATGTAAACCCTATTCGGGCACAAGCGGCCCTCACCGGATATGGGCGGAAAAATGATAGGCGGACCCTCTCTCCGCCAGAAAAAGGGCCCCGCATGCGGGGCTCTTTTTCTGGCGGAAGAGAAGGCGGGGGATTCGAAATCACTGAATTGCTGGCAGGTAGCCGTAGGCGTAGGCAGTCCGGGGGACTGCCGCAGCCGTTAAGCGGCGTGCCAGCAATTCGTGCGGCCGGAGGGGACGCCGCACAGCGGTGGCCCCGGAGGGAATCCCCCTGCACCGAACTGCCACACTCGCTGGCGGAGAGAGGGGGATTCGAAGTCGCGAAACCCAGGCGGGTGGCATGGCAGGCGACTTAATGTCGCCTGGCGTGCCGGCCCCCGCCAGATTGAGCATCATCTGGGGTGTTGGCATCTTGCCCGGCAAGTGAGGTAGCGAGCTACGCTGACCCAGCCCTTCTGTCATCGCCCCGTCAGGGCCGCCATAGCCTGTAGCGATGCGGAGTCACTCTCCGATTGGCGGCCAGGCCAGGGCCTGTCCTTCCCGGCGGTGGTCGCTGACGGCTAGGCACTCGGAGCCCTGGCGGAAGACGCCGTGCACATCCGAGATGAGCTCGTGCTTGTCCTTGAGGGTGTAGCCCAGGGCCGCCAGAGCCGCGAGCAACTCAGGCCGGTCGAAGCCGGGCTCGTGGGAGAGGACGTCGGGCCAGCCCTGGTGGTGCAGGCGGCTGGCGGCGATCTGGGCTTCGGGGGCCACGCCGTGGACCAGGGTGGCCAGCAGGGTGTTCGCCAGAGTGGTGGGGATGGTGGGCCCGCCGGGGGTGCCCAGCAGCAGCTCCACGGCCCCGCCGGAGGTCACCAGCACCGGCGCCATGTTGCTGGCGGGACGCTTGCCCGGCGCAAAGAGGTTCGGGGCGCTGCCGATGACCCCGAAGTAGTTCTCGGTGCCCTCGATGAAGGAGAAGGAGTCGATGCTGCCGTTGAGCAGGAAGCCCGCGCCGGCCACGGCCCACTTGGAGCCGTACCGCAGGTTCATGGTGTAGGAGTTCGACACCGCGTTGCCCTCGGCATCGAGGATGGCGAAGTGGGTGGTGTTCTTCCCGGCCTCCTTGGGCGCGCGGGCGCCTGGGGCGAGGGTCGCCGTGGGCGTGTCCCGGTCCGGGTCGATGAGCCCGAAGCGCTGGTCCAGCTGCTCCCGCGTCAGCAGGCGCCGGTAGGCCTCGCCTGGGGGGACGTCGCCCAGGTAGTCCATGCGATCGATGAAGGCCAGCTTGCAGGCCTGGGCGATGTGGTGGTGGTAGGCGGGGCTGTCGTAGGCCAGCCGCCGGAAGGCCTCCTGATCGAGGATGCCCAGGATCTCCAGCAGCATCGCGCCGCCGCCTTCGGGGGGTACCGTCCAGACCACCTTGCCGCCCACCTCGGCGTGGATCGGCTCGCCTTCCCGGATCGCGTAGTCCGCCAGATCCGCCGCACTCAGAAACCCGCCGTGGGCCTGGAGGTCCGTGACGATCTGCTCGGCGATGCGGCCCCGGTAGAAGGCCGGCTCCCCCTCCCGGGCCAGCAGGCGCAGGGTCTCGGCGAGGGCCGGGTTCCGCAGGATGTCGCCCGCCCGGTAGGGCTCTGCGCGGACATAGATGCGCCGGGCCTCGGGGGAGACCGCGAGCTTGGAGGACAGTCGGTTCAGGCAGTCCGCCTCGAACTGGGTGACGAAGGCCCCCTCATCGGCCTGGCGGGCCACGGCCTGCAGCAGATCCCCGGCCTTCAGCCGGCCGTGGCGGCCCTGGAGCTCGAAGAAACCCTTCACGGTGCCTGGCACACAGACCGAAGCGGGGCCGAAGGCAGTCTTATCCGGGTCGGGGGAGCCGTCGGCCCTCAGATAGGCCTCCCGGGTGGCGCCCCTGGGCGCCTGCTCGCGGTAGTTGATGTACCGCGGCCGCCCGCCCTTTTCCTGATACAGCAGGTAGCCGCCGCCCCCGAGGTTGCCCGCCTGGGGATGGCAGATGGCGAGGGAGAAGGCTGTGGCGAAGGCCGCGTCGAAGGCGTTGCCGCCGTCCCGCAGCACCGCGATCGCCAGCTCCGAGGCCTGGCGCGAGGCGGAGGCGACCGCCCCCTTGCCCCGGGCCGTGGACACCTGTCCCGGCGCGCCGGCGCTCATGGTGACCCGGAAATCGTTGTAGCTGCTCTTCACCCTGGATCCTTGCCTGCGCCTCTCAGTGTAGAACACCCCGTCGCCCCCTCGAGGCCAGGGGCTCAGCGCTTGTCCGAGAAGGAGGCGCTCAGGCCTTGGCGCGCCGCCTCAGGGGCTCGCGCAGGGCGGTGCGGGCCTCGCGGATCATGGTCTCGGTGGTGGCCCAGTCGATGCAGGCGTCGGTCACGGAGCAGCCGTATTTCAGCTGGGTGAGGTCCTGGGGAATGGGCTGATTGCCCGCTTCCAGGAAGCTCTCGATCATGAGGCCGACGATGGACCGGTTGCCCGAGCCGATCTGGTTCACGCAGTCCCGGAGGACCAGGGGCTGCAGCTCCGGCTTCTTGTAGCTGTTCGCGTGGGAGCAGTCCACGACGATGCTCCGGGCCAGCTTGGCCTTTGCCAGGGCCTGCTCGGCCATGGCCACGCTCACAGTGTCGTAGTTGGGCCGGTCGCCGCCCCCGCGCAACACCACGTGGCCGTAAGCGTTGCCCCGGGTGCGCACCACGGCGGAGCGGCCCTGGTTGTTGAGGCCCAGGAAGCTGTGGGGGCTGGCGGCGGAGAGGATGGCGTTGATGGCCGTCTCCACGGAGCCGTCGGTGCCGTTCTTGAAACCCACCGGCGTGGACAGGCCCGAGGACATCTCGCGATGGGTCTGGGACTCGGAGGTGCGGGCGCCGATGGCGGTCCAGGCGATGAGGTCGCCGAGGTACTGGGGCGCGATGGGGTCCAGCGCCTCCGTGGCCGCGGGCATGCCCAGCTCGTTGACCTGCAGCAGGAAGGTCCGCGCCTTCTGGAGCCCCTCCTCGATGTGGAAGGAGTCGTCCATGCGGGGATCGTTGATGTAGCCCTTCCAGCCCGTGGAGGTGCGGGGCTTCTCGAAGTAGACCCGCATGACGAGGACCAGCGTATCGGCCACCTCGTCGGCCAGGACCTTCAGGCGACGGGCATACTCCAGGCCGGCCACGGGGTCGTGGATGGAGCAGGGACCCACCACCAGGAAGAGCCGGTCATCCTTGCGGTCCAGGATCCGTTCGAGGGTCCGGCGCCCCTCCAGGACGGTCTGAGCGGCCAGCTCCGACAGCGGAAGCCGGGCATGGATCTCCTCCGGCGTAGGCAGGGTCTCGAAGGCTTCGATGTTGAGGTTCTCAGTCGGTTGCATGATCACTTTCCGGAGGGTGGAACCCCTCGCCTGGCGAGCCAGGTGGGTTCCTCGCTGCTGAGGGTGCGGGTCGGGTCAGACGATTTTCTGCATCCAGCCGTGGGTATCCGGCGTGCTGCCGTGCTGGATGTCGAGCAGCACCTGGCGGAGCTTGGCGGCCACGGGGCCAGTCTGGCCGCCGTGGATGGTCCACCCGCCACGGACGGACTTGACCTCGCCCACGGGCGTGATGACGGCGGCGGTGCCGCAGGCGAAGGCCTCGGTCATGCGGCCTTCCGCGATGGCGCTGCGCCACTCGCTGACGCTGATCCGGCGCTCCTCGGCACGGAAGCCCTGCTCCCGGGCCAGCTGCAGCAGGCTGTCCCGGGTGATGCCCGGCAGCAGGCTGCCCGTCAGCTCCGGGGTGACCACCACGGTCTCGCCCTGCTCCTGATACACGAAGAAGAGGTTCATGCCGCCCATCTCCTCGATGTACTCGCGGTGGATGGCATCCAGCCAGACCACCTGATCGCAGCCCTGCCCCTTGGCCTGGTGCTGGGCCACGAGGCTGGCGGCGTAGTTGCCCGCGCACTTGGCGAAGCCCGTGCCGCC
>CAIRAS010000495.1 GCA_903876615.1 uncultured Holophagaceae bacterium | reverse complement strand
GACTGCTCCAGCTCGATCAGCACGTCACGGTTGGAGGCCTCGATCTCCTGACGGGCATCCATCTCCGCGATCAGGTCGAGGTTCTTCTGATCCAGCTCCCGGGTGCGCTCGACGACCAGCGCCTCCAGCTCCAGGCGCGTCTCCGACCGCTCCACCTTGGAGCCCAGGGCCCGGGCGGCGATGCGCAGGACGCCCTGTTCCGAGGTCGACCAGGACCGGCCACCCTCGCACTCATCGAAGCCGATGAACCCCCACCAGACGCCCCGGACTCTCACCGGCACCACCAGGATGGACTGGACGCCACGGGCTTCCAGGAGCGTGCGCTCGGAGTCCGGGAGGGACGCCACCTGCCCGTGGATGACGCGGTCCAGCTGCAGCTCGTCGATCCACCGACCGAAGCCCGCGGCGCGCATGTTGAAGTTCAGGGCGGCGGGATCGTCCTGGAGGGTACCGGCCCCCTCCCGGAACCACTCGAACGCCAGGCTCATGCCGACCTCGTCCTCACCCTCCACGTCGTCCCGGCGCCGGAAGATGGAGACCCGGCTGGCTTCGGAGGCGATGCCCAGGGTGTAGAGGAACTCGGGGATGCCACCCTCCCAGGTCTCGGAGTTGAGGAGACCCGCAACGGCGCGGCTGACCGCTTCGAGGAGGCGGTCGCGCTGCTCCAGCGCCCGCTCCATGCTCTTGCGCAGGGTGATGTTGGCGTGGGTTCCGATCATTCGGATCGGCTTGCCGGCCGCATCCCGCTCCACCACCGAGCCGCGGTCCAGAACCCAGATGTAGTTGCCCTGCCGGGTCTGGATCCGGTGCTCGCTGAGGTACCGGGGCAGGACCCCATCCAGGTGTCGCTGCAGGGCCTGGAAGGTCCGATCCCGGTCTTCCGGGTGCAGGCGGGAGTCCCACTCCGCGAGTTCCGAGGTCAGCTCCTCGGGCGAATAGCCGATCATGGCCTTCCAGTTGTTGGAGTAGAAGACCTTCCCGGCGGGGATGTTCCAGTCCCACAGGCCGTCGCCGCTGCCGTCGATGGCGGCGGCGAAGCGCTCCTCGCTCTCCTTCAGCGCCTGGGCGCTGCGGCGGAGCTCCGTGACGTCCTGGAAGGAGACCACCGCCCCGGTCCGACGCCCGTCCCGGATGATGGGCGTGCTCACCAGGGAGACGTGCAGCAGCTGGCCATCCTTCCGGCTGAAGATCTCGTCATTGGAGCGGTAGACCCCACCGCCCTTCAGGACCTGGGTGACCTCGCAGTCCTCGGTGGGAATCGGGTTTCCCGCCAGGTCTTGCCGGTGAAACAAGTCGTGGGCGGACTGCCCAAGCAGCTCCTGGCTGGACCACCCCAGGATCTCCTCGACGCGCGGGTTCGCGAAGGTGATGCGCCCCGCCTCGTCAAGGACGTAGAGCCCATCGCCCATGGTGTCGGTAATCTCTGCCAGGCGCTGGTGGGCATCGGCAATGTCCCGCACCAGGGAGGCCTGCACGTCGCGCGCGTCCGTCAGCTCCCGGATCCGGTCCCGGACCGCCCGGGACATGGCGTTGAACGCCGTTCCGAGCCGGCCGATGTCATCTTCGCCTTCCCAGACCAGGGGCGGGGTGAGGTTCCCGTCGGCCACGGACTCGCTGGCCGTGGTCAGGGCCGTGAGGTGGCGCGTGAGCCAGAAGCTGAGGACCGTGAGCAGTCCCGCGGAGAGCAGCAGCTCGCCCAGGGCGATGGCCACGCCCTGGCTGAGCAGCTGCCGGTGGGCGGCCAGGATCTGGGAGAGGTCCAGGCCGAAGTGCACGTCCCCGAGCTTCTGCTTGGCAACCGTGATCTCCGAGACGACGTTGTAGCGGGGCGTGCCATTGGCGACGAAGAGCTTGAAGCCCTGGTCCGCGCTCGGCAGCGCCTTGTCCCGGGGCCAGCCGCTGATGGCCACCATCCGACCCAGGGAGTCGTGCACGGCCAGGTAGTCGATGCCCTGGGTCCGCACGCACTCGTCAAGGATGGCCTGGACCGTGGCGGAGTCCCGCTGGGCCAGGGGCGCGATGAGGGCCGCGTGCAGGACCGGGGTCATCTGCGAGGCATGCCGGGCCGCCTGCTCAGCCATCTGCCCCGAGAGCAGCCGGAGGCTGTTCACCACCAGGAGCGTGAGCATGGTCGCCTCGACCAGGATCGCCGCCAGGAGCATGCGGGAGCGGATCGACCGCCCCATGAAAGAAAGCTTCATTTAAGCCCCAGAATCTTCCTGACTTCCACCGCGTAGGGGCTCATGGCTTCCAGTTCTCCGCGCCGCAGCTTCCGGTAGCCGCCCAGGTTGTTCTTCTCGAGATACTGCAGCCCCTCGGGCGTCTTGGCGAAGGCTCCGATGGCCGCCTCGATGGCCGCCTGCCGCTTCCGCTGCCGGCCATTCAGCATGTAGACCCGGCCGGCCATGGCGGGGCTCTCGGCCAGCACCCGCAGCTTGGCCTTCACCTCCGGGGCCAGATTCTGGAAGTT
>CAIRAS010000494.1 GCA_903876615.1 uncultured Holophagaceae bacterium | reverse complement strand
TGACCGCCGTCTCCGCCGTGAGCGCGAGGCGGTCCCCGTCGCCCAGCAGCGCCACGGTGTCCGCGGGAACCACCTGGTCGCACACCCGCACGGCTCCGTGCAGGGGCACCACGGCGGCGATCCAGCCGGCGGGAACGGCGGCGTCGAAGCGAGCCCCCGGCGTCAGCTCCAGGTGGGCATAGGCGATCTGGGCGGGGGTCTGGGCCGGACCGGTCACGCCGGCCCAGGTGCCCGCCAGCACCCGGAGGCGCCCCCCAGCCACCGGCTGCCAGGGCATGGTCTCGGGCTGGAGGTCGGTGTAGCCCGGCGCCGAGGCCTTCTGGGTCCGGGGCAGGTTGATCCAGAGCTGGACACCCTCGATAGCGCCCCCGGTCTCCAGGTGTTCGGGCACCGGCATCTCGGCGTGCACAATGCCCGCGCCGGCGTTCATGAGCTGGGCGCCGCCGGGCCGCAGCAGCCCGGCCCCCCCGGTGCTGTCCCGGTGCCGGAAGGCCCCCTGGATCAGGTAGGTCAGGGTCTGGAACCCTCGGTGGGGATGGGGCGGGAAGCCCGCATCCGTGTCCGGCGGCAGCACCATGGGGCCGAAGTGGTCCATCAGCAGGAAGGGGTCCAGGTTGCGGAAGGCTTCGGCGCCACGCTGGCCCCGCCCCGGCACCAGCCGGGTGAGGGGTACCCGATTGCCGTCCTGGGTGGGCAGGCCTGAAACGAGAGCGACGACGGATTTGGCGGTCATGAGCACCTCAGGCGAGGTCGAAGAGGAGGACTTCCGAGGGAGTCTCGGCGTGAAGGGTCAGGTGGGGCTCACCCTCGATGCGGGCGCTGTCACCCGCCTGGAGCGTCTGCCCATTCAGCAGAACCCGACCCCGAGCCACCTGCAGGAAGCCGAAGCGGGTGAGAGCAAGCTGCGCCTCGACTTCACGGCCGGCCTCCAAGCGCGCCACCTGCACCCGGACGTCCTGGAAGACTTTCACGGAGCCCTCCGCGCCATCGGGGCTGGCGATGAGCCGCAGCCGGTTCTGAAAGTCCGCTTCCGGAAAGGCCACCTGCTCGTAGCGGGGCGCGAGACCTACCCGCTCAGGCAGGATCCAGATCTGGAGGAAGTGGACCGGCTCCCGGTCCGAGGCATTGAACTCGCTGTGACGAATGCCGGTCCCGGCGCTCATCACCTGGGCCTCGCCCGGCCGGATCACCCCCTGGGTGCCAAGGCTGTCCTGGTGCTCCAGGGCCCCCGCCAGCACCCAGGTCAGGATCTCCATATCCCTGTGGCCGTGGGTGCCGAAGCCCTGCCCGGGCTGGACCCGGTCTTCGTTGAGGACCCGCAGCGCCCGGAACTGCAAGTGGGCGGGATCATGGTAGTCGCCGAACGAGAAGGTGTGGCAGGTATCAAGCCAGCCGAAATCGAAATGCCCTCGTGCCGCCGCAGGTCGCTTGGTGATCATCGGGCTCTCCCGAGTTCATTATATGTGTTGCAACTCCCATTACAAGTCTGAAGAGCCTATTTTTTCAAGGCGGCTGAGGAGCAACGACTTATCTTGGGGTATCTGAAGGAGGGCCGCCATGATCACACGCGTGCTGGTGGGTGTGGACTTCTCCGCTGCTTCGAAGCAGGCCCTGGAGCGGGCCGCGACCTGGGCGACCACCTGCGGAGCCCCGTTGGTGGCCATGCATGTGCTGCAGCCCCCGGCCCCCATGCTGCCCGAGGCCCAGATCGCCCTGCCCGATCCCACCTGGCTCCACACCATGGAGGACCATGCCCGGGAGCAGCTGGAAGGCTGGCTCGGGGCCTACCCGGGTGCCACGGTCATCTTGAAGTGGGGTGGGCCCGCCGAGGAGCTCATCGCCGAGGCGGATCCCCAGACGCTGCTGGTGGTGGCCCAGGTCGGCCACTCGACCCTGGAGCGCTTGCTGTTCGGCAGCACCGCCGCCCGCGTGGTACGCCTTGCCCCCTGCGACGTGCTGGTGGTGCGCACCGACAAGCAGGCCTGACCGGAGCTGCTTCGGACTCGCCGATACACCGGGTCGTGGCGGGTGGTCGAGAATTGACCCCAGGAACTGAGTGGCCGATCAACGGACTAGATGGTCAAGTCAGGCAAGCCCCCCCTTTCAACCCCCGGTCTTCGCGATCAGGCGGAGGCGTTGGTCATTAGGAAAACCTCGATACCTCCAGGAGCACAGGAGCCTCGGCCCTCTGAAACTGATCCGAGGACCCTCCACGATCTGCAGACCTACCAGGCCGAGCTGGAGCTCCAGAATGAGGAGCTGCGGCAGGTCCAGGAGGAGTTGAGCGCCGTCAAGGCTCGCTATTACGACCTCTTTGATCGGGCACCAGCAGCCTACTTCACCCTCAGCGACAAGGGCCTGATCCTGGAGGCCAACCAGACTGCGGCCACCCTCCTCGGCCTGGAGCGAGGCATGCTGCTGAAGAAGCCCTTCTCCAGCTTCGCTTCCCCGGAAGACAATGACACCTTGTACCTTCGCCTCAGACAGGTTGCCCTGACAGGTGGCCTGCAAGGCTGGGAAGTACGGATGGTCCGCAGCGATGGGACGTTGATCTGGGTGCTCCTACAGGCCTCGGCTGCCCAGGATGCCCAGGGCGGGTTTGAATACCGCATCGTTCTGAACGACCTCACCGGAAGCAGGAAAACACAGGGTGTCCTGCTCAAGCTCTCCACCGCCGTGGAGCAGAGTCCGACCTCCATCGTCATCACCGACATCTCCGGCGCCATCGAATACGTCAATCCCAAATTCACGGAGATGACTGGCTATGCCCTCTCAGAAGTCCTTGGGCACACCCCGAGCATCCTCAAGTCAGGGTATTCGACGCCCGAGGACTACCAGGAGCTCTGGGACACCATCAGCGCCGGCAGGACCTGGCACGGCGAGTTCAGGAACCGGAAGAAGAATGGAGACCTCTTCTGGGAGGATGCCTGGATCTCACCCGTCCGGGATGAGCAGGGGGTACTGGCCGGCTATGTCGGGGTCAAGGAGGACATCACCGAGCGCAAGAAGGCCGAGGCCGGACTCCGGGAGAGCGAGGCGAAGTGGCGGGCCCTCTTCGAGATTCTGCCTGTCGGCCTGTCGATTCTGGATGACAAGCTCGTGTTGAAGGAATTCAACCCGGCCCTCACGAGGATCCTGCAGATTGACCCGGAGGACCTTCGGCGCGGAGCCTACACCCAGAGGAATTACCTGCGGGCGGACGGCACCCCCCTCCCCTGGGAGGAGCTGCCCAGTGTGCGCGCGGCCCAGGAGCAAGCGGACTTCCGGTCCTTCGAAATAGGTATCCAAACGGAGGTGGGCGACCTCATCTGGACCGAAGTGAATGCCGCGCCCTTGAACGTGCCGGGATACTCCGCCGTGCTCACGACCACGGACATCACCGAGCGGAAGCGGATCGAGGACGCCCTGCGGATGCGGGAAACCATGCTTGCCCGGACGGAAGCCATTGCCCATGTCGGGAGCTGGGAGCGGGATGTGGCCACGGGCACCGTGACCTGGTCCGAGGAGATGTTCCGGATTCTTCAGCGGGATCCCGCCACAACTGCCCTGACCCTCACGGAACTGGCAAGCTGCTTCCACCCCGAGGACATGGCCCAGCTGAGACACCTCACCGATGTCGCCGTGCAGGAGGGCACCCCCTTTGAGCTCGAGCTGCGCGTCCTCCTGCCCGAGGGCGAGACGAAGACCTGTCTGGCCCGAGGGCACACGGAGGCTGGGCCCGATGGCAAGGCCGTGCGCCTCTTCGGCTCGCTCCTCGACATCACCCGGAGCAAGCAGCTGGAGACCGGCCTGCGACGCTCTGAAGCGGCCCTCAACAAGGCCCAGCGCTTCGCCAAGGTCGGCAGCTGGACCTGGCACATCAAATCCAACCGACTGGACTGGTCAGAGGAGATGTACCGGCTCTTCGGCATCGCCCGGGAGACCTTCACGGGCGTCCTTACCGATGTCGTGGCCCAGGCCATCCATCCGGAGGACCGTGAGGCCGTGGCGGCCGCCAATCGGGTCGTGGCGGAGAGGGGTACGCCTACTCCCCTGGAGTACCGCATCCTCCTGCCGGATGGCACCGTCCGTTATGTCTGGGCCGAAGCCGGGGAAATGAACCTGGATGATCAAGGAAGGCCTGAGACACTCTCGGGGATCGTCCAGGACATCTCCGAGCGGAGAATCTCCGAGCAGGCCTTGCGGGAGAGCGAGGCGCGCTTTGCCTCCATGGCCGAGCATTCCCCCGTGGCCCTCTACCGGTTCTCGAAACGCAAAGGTGGGATCTACTACTCACCCCCGGTCGAACACCTGCTGGGCTACACCCCTGAAGAGCTTTTGGCCGACCCGACGCTCTGGCATCGCTCCATCCACACTGAGGATGTCGCCGAAGTGGATGCCGCCATCGAGGCGGCCATGGTCTCCCTCGCAGGGATCGACCTCGCCTATCGAATCACGACCCGAACTGGCCAGGAAAGGTGGTTCAAGGACACCGCCACCTGCCGCCTGGAGCCGGACGGTGACCTGCTCATCGACGGGGTGGTCATGGACATCACCGAGCGGAAACGGGCGGAGATCGCCCTCAGAGAGTCCAATGAGCTGCTCACCCGGTTCATTTCCCTCTCGCCGATCTACGCCTACATCAAGGAGGCGACCCCCGGGCAGAGCCGGATCTTGCAGGCCAGCGAGAACTTCCAGCAGATGATCGGTATTCCGGGTTCGGAGATGGTCGGGAAGGTCATGCCCGAGCTGTTTCCAGCGGAGATCGCGGAGAAAATGACCCGCGAGGACTGGGCTGTCGTGACCAGCGGAGAAGGCCTGGAATTCGAGGAGGAGTTCAACGGCCGCAAGTACTTCACCCTCAAGTTCCCGATCATCCAGGGGGAGCGGCAGCTCATGGCGGGCTTCAGCATCGACATCACCGAGCGGGAGGAGGCCAGCCGCCTCCTCGCCACATCGCGCGAGCAGCTGCGCACCCTGCTCGCCCGGCTGCAGCGGGCCCAGGAGGATGAGCGCATCCAGATCTCACGACTCGTCCACGACGAGCTGGGCCAGCTGCTCACCGAGCTGAAGCTGGACCTGGGGTGGCTCGAGCGCAGGCTTTCGGAAACAACCCTGCCGCCAGAGCTGACACCCCTGCTGGACAAGGTGATGGAGACCACCGAGCTGGCGGATACCACCATCCAGACCGTGCAGAGGCTCGCGGAAGAGCTGCGCCCCAACACGCTCGAAAGCCTCGGGCTGGTGGCCAGCCTCCGGCAGGAGGCGCGCCGCTTCGAGAAGCACACCGGCATCCCCTGTGCGACCGAGGTCGAGGCAGCCTGGCCCGAGTTGGATCCGGGTTCGGAGCTGGAGCTCTTCTACATCTGCCGAGAGGCCCTGACCAACGCAGCGCGGCATGCCAGCGCCACCCGGGTCAGCATCTCGCTCCGCCTTGAGGCAGCTGCTGCGGTGATCGATGTGAGTGACGATGGGGTTGGGATGACCGAAGCCGAATGGATCGAGTCGCCCTCGCTCGGACTGCTCGGCATGCGGGAACGAGCGGCCCAGGTCGGCGGCACGGTCGCCTTCCACCCGAACCAGCCCTGCGGAACCTGCGTGACGGTGAGGGTGCCCTGGCTCCGTCCGTCCGACTCCGGGGGGCCCGACTCATGATGCGCATTCTCCTGGTGGACGATCACGAGATCCTGCGGCATGGCCTGAAGCAGCTCCTGACCGAGATGTTCCCCGACGCCACCTTCGGCGAGGCTGGCACCGTCGTGCAGGCCCGAGCCCTGTTCAGGGAACGGCAGTGGCATCTCATCCTGCTGGACATCAACCTGCCCGGTGGCAGCGGCCTGGACCTGCTGGCCGAGGTGCGGAGCCAGCAGGACGGGGTGGTGGTGCTCGTGCTGAGTTCCTACCCCGAAGAGGAGTTCGCCGTGCGCGCCTTCCAGTCGGGCGCCGACGGCTACCTCACCAAGACCAGCGTGGCCGGAGAGCTGTACGTGGCCGTCAAGAAAGTGCTGGCCGGGGGCAAATATGTCAGCGCCGCCCTGGCCGAAAGGCTGGCCCGGGTGATCAGCGTCCCCTCGATCCAGCTGCCCCACGAGACCCTCTCCGCCCGGGAACTGGAAGTCCTGCGCCAGGTCGCCAAGGGCCGAAGCATCAAGGAAATCGCCGCGGAGCTGTGCCTGGGCGAGAAGACCATCGCCACCTACCGCAAGCGGGCCGCAGAAAAGTTGGGGCTCAGCACCAACGTGGAGCTGGCTCGTTACGCCCTGAGGCACGGGCTGGTTGACTAGAAAGCTGGTCGCACAAGCGTTTGGCAGCCCCGTGTCCGGAATTTCCGGACACGGGGTCCGCCTCTGACGGATACGCATTTCAGCTTAGTGGTGCCTATCTAGGCGCCTCTGTCTGGCCGATGTTCAGGGGATGGCTACCGAAGAAAAAGCAAGACTCCCCCGCGTCATGCTCGTCGAGGACTCGATCCCGTTTCGGAAGCTTCTCCGGGCCGTGATCGAAGAATCCGGGTCGGCCGAGGTGGTCAGTGAAGTCGGCTCCGCGGCCGCTGCGCACTTTCTCCTCCACGTGAACCCCGTGGACGTGCTGGTGCTCGATCTGCACCTGTGGGACGGCGATGGCTGCGCGGTGCTGACCGAGGTGAAGCGCATCCACCCT
Source organism: uncultured Holophagaceae bacterium (assembly GCA_903876615.1). The sequence continues at coordinate 2,217 of CAIRAS010000494.1, read as the reverse complement.
GCCTGCGTGGTGATGGTATTGACCAGCTCGAGCACGCCCGAGCACCGGGACCATTGCCTCCGACTGGGAGCTGATTACTTCTTCGACAAGACCTGCGACCTCGCCCGCATCCCCGAGGTGCTGGCCGGGCTGGGCCAGGTGCCGAGGGATTCGCTTCTGCCCCCGGCCCCGGCGCCCCCTCCCCAGCCCGAAAGCGGCGGGGCGGCTCCCGTTTCATCCGATCAAAGGAGTCTTTCATGAATTTGCTATGCAAGCCAAAGCTCCCCGGAGCCCCCTTCGTCGCCGCCCTCCTGTTCTCCCCTCTGATGGCCCAGAACCCGCCCGCGGTCCCGCCAGTACCGCCGCCGCCTTCGATCCTGGGCTTCGCCCTGACCGGTTCCACCACCCTCGGCTCTCAATACATCTTTCGCGGCCTGACCCAGACCGATGGCAAGCCCACCGTGCAGACCGAGCTGGACCTGGTCCACCCGTCCGGCTTCTACCTCAGTACTTCCCTCAGCAACATCTCCTGGTTCACGGAGCAGAACCTGGGGCTCGCCAGCGCGCCAGTGCCCGCGGGCTCCGTGAGCTCCGCCGGTGTCGAGGTGGACGTATTTGGTGGCTACAAGTGGGGCTTCGCCAAGGACTGGACGCTGGACCTGGGGCTCTACCGCTACCTCTATCCAGGCTCTTTCGACAGGCTCGTGGTCTACAAGAACCCGGCCACCACGGAGGCTTATCTGGGCCTGAGCTACCGCTGGGCGAGCCTCAAGGCCTCGCGGGTCCTCAGCGGCGCCGCCTTCGGGGTGGCCGGCGCGGAAGGCACCACTTACCTCGACCTCAGCCTGGCGCTCCCCCTTGGCGAGAGCGGCTGGACCCTGCTGGCCCACGGGGGCAGGACCTCCTTCGCGTCGGGGAGCGGCGCCGACAATGCCCCCCTGGACTACACGGACTACAAGCTGGGCATCGCGACGGACGTCAAGGGCTGCACGCTCACCCTGGCGGCCACGAACGCGGACACCAAGGCCCTTGCATCAGACAACCAGACGCCGCTCTATGCCAACGCCATGGGCCGGAACATCGGCAAGAGCCGCCTGACCTTCACCCTCGCCAAGAGTTTCTGAACCGGCCGTGACCCTCTCACACCAGGAGGAATGCCATGCCAAACATGTCCCGCCCAGGAGGTTTGCCCATGAAGCTTGCACTCACCTTGCTGGCCATGCTGTTCATCGCACCTGTGGCCATTCCTTCGGAGAGGGAGGAAACCAAGCCCTCACGCCGGGAAGAGGCCACCGCGATCCGCGCCAAGAGCGTCAAGGAGGGCGAAAAGAAGAAGACTGCCCGCCCGCCTGCTCCGGACCTGTCGGCCCGCATCAAGGTGCTGGAGCAGGAGAACCTCCGACTCAGGCAGGAAGTCGCCAAGGCTAGCGGGGTCTACGGCTCACCAGGTTCCGAAGCCGCCTCACCCGCGGGCGCCCTTGCTGAGCTGGAGGCCGGGAACAGTCGCTTCGTCGCCGGCACCCGCACCCGCACCCAGATGGGCTACAACGACGCGGCCCTCCGCGCGAAGCTGGCCCAGGGGCAGGCGCCCTTCGCGGTGATCGTCACCTGCAGCGATAGCCGCCTGGGCGACAACTTCATCTTCGACCAGGAGCTGGGCCGCCTCTTCACCGTGCGCGAGGCCGGCAACAGCCCCGACATCCAGAGCCTCGCCAGCATTGAGTACGCCGTCGAGCACCTGGGTTCGAAGGTGGTGGTGGTCATGGGCCACGAATCCTGCGGCGCAGTGAAGGCCGTCCTGGAATCCGGCCCCACACCGCTGCCCGGCAACCTCTGGAGCCTGCAAGCCGCCATGCCTGGGCTGCTGGAGAGCGTCCACCACCCGTCCGGTGAACCCGCCGCCACTTACCTGTCGCACCTCGTCGAAGCCAATGCCCAGCGCCAGGCCAAGGCGGTCCTCACCCGCAGCGGCATCGTCCAGCACCTCTGTGCGGCGGGCAAGCTTGCCGTCGTTCCCGCCGTCTATGACCTCGCCAGCGGCAAGGTCAAGTTCCTCCCCGCGCTGTCCAACGAAGCTCCCAAGCCCGAAGCCCACCACTGATTCCCAAGGAGATCCACCATGCGATTCCTCGATAACACCAAGATCGGACCCAAGCTCATCGGGGCCTTTCTCGTCGTGGCAGCCATGCTCGTCGGCATGGGCTTCATGGGCAGCAACAAGATCCACGCCATCGATGA
>CAIRAS010000493.1 GCA_903876615.1 uncultured Holophagaceae bacterium | reverse complement strand
ATGAAGATGTCCTGGGGATGCCGCTTCCGGGTCTTGGGCCGGGCCAGCTTCTGGAGGTGCTGGATGCGGGCCTCGAGTGCCCGCACACTCAGCTGCTGCGCCACCACTTCGTGGGCCAGCTGCTCCTGGAGCCGCAGGTCGGCGACGCCCAGCAGCACCTTGGCGTGGCCGGTGCTGAGGCGGCCCTTGGCCACATCCAGCTTCAGCTCGGCGGGGAGCCGCAAGAGGCGGAGGGTGTTGGCCACCTGGGGCCGGGACTTGCCGACCCGGTCCGCCACCTGCTCCTGGGTGAGGCGGAGGTGCTCACCCAGCTGCCAGTAGGCGGTGGCCTCCTCGATGGGGTTCAGCTCCTGGCGCTGGATGTTCTCCACCAGGGCAATCTCCAGCAGGCGGTCATCCGGGACATCCTTGATCACCACGGGGACCATGGCGAGACCCGCCTTGCGGGCCGCCCGCCAGCGACGCTCGCCGGCGATGATCTCGAACTGGTCACCGACCTTGCGGACCACGATGGGTTGCACCATGCCGTGCTGCTTGAGGCTCTCGGCCAGCTCGTCCAGGGCGGTCTCGTCGAAGTTGGTGCGGGGCTGGGCCCGGTTGGGCAGCAGGCTGCCGAGCGGCAGCTCCCGCTGGGGGGAGTCCTCGGGCGCCATCTGGCTCATGAGCGAGGTCAGTCCCCGGCCCAGGGCCGGACGCTTCAACGGGATCATCAAGCTTCCCTCCTGACCAGTGACTCCTGGCCCACCCACTCTCTCGCGAGGTTGAGGTAGGCCTGCGCGCCCTTCGAACGCAGATCGTAGAAGGCGACCGGCTTGCCGTGGCTGGGCGCTTCGGCAAGGCGGATGTTCCGGGGGATCACGGTCTGGAAGACCTTGCCCGGGAAGGCATGGCGCACCTCACTGGCCACCGCGGCGCCGAGGTTGGTGCGCTCCTCCGCCATGGTGAGCAGGATGCCGCCCAGCTTGAGCCGGGGATTCGGACCGGCCTGGATGCGGCGCAGGGTCTCGGTCAGTTCCGCCAGACCATCCAGGGCGAAGAACTCGCAGGGCATGGGCACGATGACCTCGTCCGCGGCCGTGAGGGCGTTGAGGGTGATCATGCCGAGGCTGGGGGGCGGATCGATGAAGATGTAGTCAAAGCGGTGGAGGAGCGGAGCGAGGGCCTCCCTGAGCACCTGGAGCTGGGGCATCTCGAAGAGCTCGAACTCCAGCTGCGCGAGATCCTTGCCCGCCGGGAGCACCTGCAGCATGGGCACTTCCGTGCTGAGGAGCAGCGCCTCGGCCGGCGCGCCCTTCATGAGGGCGTAGGAACCGGCGCGGTGGTCCGGCTTGGCAAAGCCCAGCCCCGTGGTGCTGTGGCCTTGGGGATCGAAGTCCACCAGCAGGACCATCTTCTCCATCATGGCGAGGGAGGCCGCCAGGTTGAGGGCCGTCGTGGTCTTGCCGACGCCGCCCTTTTGGTTCGCCAGCACCACCACCCGGGCGCGCATCAGGCCGCCCTCAACATCGCGCAGGCGCTCGTCGAACCAAGCATCTCGGAATCCCTTCGGGTGTGGAACATACCAGTCTAGCAGGTCGGGTTCCACGGCGAAGAGGGCGTCGGGCTAGCCCCGCAAACGCAGCAGCTGTGAGGGCTCCGGGTGCACGATACCGAGGTCGCGGACGGGCCCTGTCAGCCACAACTCCCGCCAAGCGCCCCGGGCGTCCAGCTCCAGCGTGACCGTCACCACCTCGCCGCCGGCCGTGTGAAGACGCCAGGCGGCGGTGCCTTCGGTGTGCGCGAGCCACGCTGCCGCCACCGCGCACCCGGTACCGCAGCACAGGGTCTCGCCTTCCACGCCGCGCTCCCACGAGCGGATCCTCGCCTCGCCGGGCGCCAGCACCTCGACCACGCTCACGTTGGTTCCGCCAGGGCGGGCGACGTGGTGCCGCAGGGGTGGTGCGAACGCTGCGAGGTCCACCGAGGCCACCGAGGGCACGCGCACCACCAGCTGGGGATTGCCGATCCAGCCGAAGCCCGCGGGCTGCGTGATCGGCATCGGCACCTCGTGCAGTCCGAAGCCTGCACCCTCGGGCAGGCGGATGCTGACCTCCTCACCGACACGACGGAGCAGAATCTGCTCGCCGTTGGAGACGGCCTCGATCAGCCTGCCTTCCGGAGCCCCTGGAAGGCATAATGCTGCCCTGCTTCCGTTAGAACAGAAAGACTTAGATCCATCCGTATCCCAGTGGTCCAGGGTCCAGGGCCCTGTTCCGGGTGTTTGCATCAAAAAAAGGCCATCTAAACCGAATCCCGTCCCCACAGGGCAGAGGGCACGAGCATAGGTTTCACCCAGACAACCTTTAGCCTCGTCTGCCCAGATGAACCCGAAGCGATTCCCGGAAGCGGCCGCAAGCATCAGATCCAAGCTAGCGCTCACGATTCCGGAAGGTGTAGACGGTCTCCCCCTTGCGGGCGTAACCCTGTCGGCGGGCCAGCGCCTCCATGAGCTCAGGGTCCTTCGCCGCGAGTCGCTGGACCTCGTCCAGCAGCTCACGGTTGCGATGGTTCAGCTCCACCAGGCGGGCCCGGGCCGCAGCCAGTTCGGCCTCCCGTCGGTTCAGCTCGGGGATGCCGCCCTGGGAGAAGAGCATGGCCATGAGTGACAGGAACCCCGAGACTCCGAGGACGCCCCACAGGGTGGAGGACTTCAGGAGCCAGTTGGCGTTCATGCCGGGTCCTTGCGATGCGTCCTGCCTGGCTTCATTGCGGCCTCGTCAGGGTTTTGCTGGGCACTCTGGGGTTCTCCTAGGAGAGGCAGGATCCGAAGGCCTCGCGGCCGGCATAGCGGGCCGCGGCGCCCAGCTCCCACTCGATCTGGAGCAGGCGGTTGTACTTGGCGACCCGGTCCGTGCGGCAGGGGGCGCCCGTCTTGATCTGACCCGCCCCGGTGGCCACGGCCAGGTCGGCGATGAAGCTGTCCTCAGTCTCGCCGCTGCGGTGGCTGATGATGGCCCGGTAGCCCGCCTTGTGGGCCATGTCCACGGCCCGGAGGGTCTCGGTGACGGTGCCGATCTGGTTCAGCTTGATCAGGATGGCGTTGGCCACGCCCTCCTTGATGCCCTTGGCCAGGATGGCCGGGTTGGTCACGAAGAGGTCGTCGCCCACCAGCTGGGTCTTGGCGCTCATGGCGACGGTCTGGGCCTTCCAGCCCTTCCAGTCGCCCTCGGCGAAGCCATCCTCGATGGAGATGACCGGGTGCCGGGCCACGAGGCCCGAGTAATACTCGACCAGCTGGGCGGGGGTCTTGGCGCCACCGTCCAGGGTGTAGGTCTTGCCGTTGTGGAACTCACTGGCGGCGCAGTCCAGGCCCAGGAACATGTCCTTCCCGAGCTTGTAGCCGGCCTTCTTGACGGCCTCCCCGATCAGTTCGAGGGCTTCCTCATTGGACCCCAGGTTCGGGGCGAAGCCGCCTTCGTCCCCCACGCCCGTTGCCAGCTTGCGGGCCTTCAGGACGCCCTTCAGGGAGTGGTAGACCTCGGCCCCCCACCGGAGGGCCTCGCGGAAGCTGGGGGCGCCTACGGGCAGCACCATGAACTCCTGGATGTCCACGTTGTTGTCCGCGTGGGCTCCCCCGTTGAGGATGTTCATCATGGGCACCGGCAGCAGGCGGGCCGAGGCCCCACCCAGGTAGCGGTACAGGGGCATACGGGCCGCCTTGGCAGAGGCATCGGCCAGGGCCATGGAGACACCCAGGATGGCGTTGGCGCCCAGGCGGCCCTTGTTCTCGGTGCCGTCCAGGTCGCACATCAGCTCGTCCAACTCGGCCTGCTGGAAGGGATCCATGCCCTGCAGCGCTTCGGACAGTTCGATGTTGATGGCGTCCACCGCGCCCTGGACACCCTTGCCCAGGTAGCGCTTCTTGTCGCCGTCACGCCGCTCGAGGGCCTCACGACTTCCCGTGGAGGCACCGGAGGGGACAATGGCCTGACCGGCCGTCCCATCGGAAAGTTGCACCCGCGCCAGCACAGTGGGGTTGCCACGGCTGTCGAGCACTTCGAGGGCGGAGACACGGTCGATGATGTTCATGGGATCACCCGGCTCAGAGAGGCGCGCCAGCGCGCCTCTCTGAATGATAGCCAGGTTGTGCGTGCCGGTAGGGCCTACTTCTTGGCGGCCT
>CAIRAS010000492.1 GCA_903876615.1 uncultured Holophagaceae bacterium | reverse complement strand
GCCGGGAATGGGCACTGCATGGTGCCCCCGATGTGCTGGTTGCCGCTGATCCTGGTCGTGTATTTGCCCTGGAAGTTGCTACGCACGATGGAGACGGTCTGAAGGCCGATGTTGTAGAAGAGATTGCCCATGATCTGGGCGTTGTCCAAATTGTCCGTCTCTCCGTTAATGTAGAGGCCACCCTCGCCCGTGTTCGAGGTGTTGTTGTTCGCCATCCGGTTCCCGGTGACGAGCACGCCATCGGCACCACCCACGCTGATCCCTGAACTACCATTCGTATTGCAGTTGTTGCCAGACACGACGAGATCGGTACATGGTGTGCAGGCCGCGACCTGCATGGAGGCAGAGGTGTAGGTCCCAGGGGCATTCTGGTTCAGGGTGGCGACGCATGGGGCCACACCGCCGTTGGTCACTGAGAGGATATAGCCGAGGGCGGTGGAGGCACCGACGGCCACGGTCATGCCAGCTGAGAGCGTGACTGGGCACACCGCGACCGACAGAGATGGGCTCCCACTGGCGATGGTGGCTGTGATGGTATTGACCAGCATCACCCCGTCCAGGTAGCCGTTGTAGCTGTAGTTCGTGCCGACAGGTGGCGGGAAGGTGGAGACGGTGATGCCCCGGCTGGTGTTGAACGAACAGGTGTTGCCAGCGATGGCCACCCGCTTGACCGAGTCGATCTCCATGCCGTGGTGCTTGTTGTAAGTGCAGACGTTCCCAGTCACGGTGCAGTCGGTGGCGAGAGAGAGGGTCACGCCCACGTCCCCGGTCGCGGTGACGTAGTTGTTGGCGATGGCCAGGAACGAGCAGTAGTAGCTGACCCGGAGCGGGGAAAGGCCGCCGGTCATGTAGTTGTTGGCGATGAAGCCGCGAGTGACCTTGAAGAGCCGGATGTGATCCCCGTAGCCCAGGGCGGTGAGCCCCTGGTCGAAGTAGCAGTTTGTTACGCGCAGATCATGGGCATACAGGTTGATGTCATAGGCGAAACCGAAGGTCGACTCGACGTTTCCGGTGCGGATGATATTGCACTTGAAGTGATGCAGGTAGCAGTGGTCCAGGACCAAGGACCCGATAGGCACAGCAAAGCCGTCCGTGGTGCCGACTGCCTGGGTCTGGAGCGCGCCGTTGCCATCGAACTGCATGTTGTAGGCTTCGAGGGTGTAGTCCCCATTCACGTTGAACAGGTTGCAGTTCGCGTGGGAGGCCTGCTTGATGATCGACCGGTTCATGCCCACGCCGATCATGGCCACGTGGTTGTTCACCACCATCGGCGTGCCGATGACGAAGGTCCCTTCCGGCACGCGGAACGCGCCGTAGTTGATCGCGGCCTGGAGCGCGGCGTCGCTGTTGGTGGCCCCGGTGGGGTCGGCCCCGGCGAAGTCGGTCAGGCTTATGAGGTCGAGGTTCTTCAGGTGCTGGTTGCGCGGGGCTGCCCCGGTCACCGGCTGCTGGACCCCAATGAGCGCATCCCCCTGCCCTGCGGTAGTGGAGGCCAGTTGGGTGTAGACCCCAGAGGTGGGATCCGCGATGATGTTGTCAATCGGGAAGTTCGGCTGCTGAACGTCTGCGGAACTGGTGAGGTTGATTTTGTAGGTCAACCCGAACTTGAGCCAGAACACCCCCTGCCCGTTGGCATCCAGGATCAGCGGATTGGACAGCGCAACCGATCCGGTGGAGTCAGTGTATGCAG
>CAIRAS010000491.1 GCA_903876615.1 uncultured Holophagaceae bacterium | reverse complement strand
GCCAGGGCTCACGCTGGTGGGCGTGATCAACGCGGACCAGGGTCTCAAGGTGGCGGATTTCCGGGCCGCCGAACATACCTTCCAGCTGCTCACCCAGGTCGCGGGCCGCGCGGGCCGCGCCGACCTGCCCGGACGGGTGATCCTTCAGACCTACTCGCCCGAACACCCGGCCATCACCTTCGCCCTGTCCCAGGATTTCGAGGGCTTCGCCGAGGCGGAGCTCCCCTTCCGGGAAGGTTTGGCCTACCCGCCTTTCACGGCCCTGACACTGTACCGGGCCGAGGCCGATACGCTCCGGGAGGCTCGCGAGGCCCTGGACGGTTTCCGACAGCGCCTGTCCGTTCCGGGCCTGAAGGTGCTGGGGCCCCTGGAGGCGCCGGTACCGCGGGTGCGGGATCTCTGGCGCATGCACCTGTTGCTGAAGGGAAGCCGGGGCGCCCTGGGCGAAGTGCTCGTCCGGCATCCCCTGGATCCCACCGGCCCAATCAGCCTGGACCGGGATCCCATCCAGTTTGGATGATGCATAAAAAGTATACATTTCAGTAAAATAATCGCCCTGCCCTTTCGAGGGTTATGATTCAAACGCAGAAATCATTGGACCAAATAATTTCCAGAGGTGATGTTGTGGAACATACATCCTGTAAACATTCCCGAGGTTCCTCCATGCGGCCAACCAGCCGGTCTGTTTGTGGCTACTCGTTGATCGAGCTACTGGTGGTGATTGTCATCGTGGGGATCCTGTCGATCGTGGGCGTGACGATGCTCGGCAGTAAACCGGCGGGATCGGTGCGCGGGATCATGGATGAGCTCGAAGGTGTGCTGGCCAGTGCCCACAAGCGGGCTGTGGCCACCGGCCAGGATGTGGTCATCACCACCACCGGTGACTGGGCTGTGCCCAACGTGATGACCATGACCTTCACCGGTGCCAGCGCTGCCGATGGCTTCACGCTGGCCTTTGGTACGAACTCCTCGGGCACGCCCGACAAGATTCTGCGCGAGCACCTCCATGGCGGCGTGGTCACAGCGGCCCAGGCAGGCTGGTGGACTACGGCTCTGGGCAGCGGCACGAGCCTTGACTCGGTGGAACCCTTCAACGACGCGAACACGGGTTTCCAGGTGGCGGGAGCGAGCATTCTCCAGAATTCCGCTCTGAATCTGTTCCGAGGTGGTGCGACGGCCGGCACGGTGCGTATCAGTGGCACCAACAAGCGCTTCACCACCACCGTCTGGATCGAAGTGGTCGGACTCACCAATGGACTTCCGATCCCGGGTGGTCCCATGGGCGCCCTGGTCGTCCAGGCCAACGGGGCGACGATCTACAAGTTCTATAACCCCGGAAAGAGCAGTGGCGGCACCTGGAGGAGGATCTGATGCGAGTCGGCCCTTCGAAAAACGTTCACTCCCATGAAGCCGGTTTCAGCCTCGTCGAGATGCTGGTGGCGGCCCTCATCATGGGAATCGGCATTCTGGGTCTCACCCTCCTCCAGGCCATGTCCCTGCGGGTCGCCGGGGGCAGCAAGAACCTGATTATGGCAGTCCAAATGGCTGAACGGATGATGGATCAGGTCGAGTTGGAGGGACGACTGACCTACAACAACGCGACGGTCGGCTCCGCTTACCTTACTGCCCCGACCTTGACCGGGCTTCAGTACTACAATCAGGCCAATGTCGATCAATATTTCAACATCGATCCCAGCACAGGCAATGTGGTCGCGGTGGCGGCTCCCACGTCCGGTGGGACGACCCCCCTGTTCCATTTGAACTTGGCCCAAACGG
>CAIRAS010000490.1 GCA_903876615.1 uncultured Holophagaceae bacterium | reverse complement strand
CGGCATGGCCGAGCTGCTGCGCTTCTCCATCACCCGGGCCGAGGTGCCCACCAACAGCGTCTACTACAGCTTCATGCTGAACCCCACCACGGGCCTGATCCTCATCAAGGACTTCGGCGAGACCACCTCCGAGGAGTTCGAGAAGGCCGTCGCCAACCTCAAGAAGCAGGGCATGAAGCAGCTGCTCCTGGACCTGCGCGGCAACGGCGGCGGTGTCCTGGACGCGGCCATCGGCATCTGCCGCCAGCTGCTGGGACCAGACCAGGTCATCGTCAGCCAGAAGGGCCGGGACGGCCGCGAAGAGAACCAGACCCGCACCAACAAGGGCACCCAGCTCGATCCCTTCCCCCTGGTCGTCCTCATCAACCGCGGTTCCGCCAGCGCCAGCGAGATCGTCACCGGCGCCGTGCAGGACCATGACCGCGGCCTCGTCGTGGGCCAGACCAGCTGGGGCAAGGGCCTGGTCCAGAGTGTCCTCACCATCAACCGGTCCCGGGGCCTGGCCCTGACCACGGCCCGCTACTACACCCCCTCGGGCCGCAGCATCCAGCGCGACTACACCCACGGCCTCGACGACTACTACAACCCCGAGGATGAGAAGGACGCCAAGCCCCAGGGCCCCGCCTTCAAGACGGACCTGGGCCGCACGGTCTATGGCGGCGGCGGGATCAACCCCGACTACACCGTGTCCGTGCCGAGGCTCAGCGACTTCCTGGCCAACCTGCAATACCGGCAGACCGCCCTCTTCCGCTTCGCGGTCCACGAGAAGGAACACTTCGGCATCAAGCCCGGCCAACATGCCGACGATGCGATCCTCGCCCGGTTCCGGGCCTGGGCCCTGGAGCAGAAGCTCACCCTCACCGACAAGGACTGGGAGGCCAACGCCGCCACCATCCAGGAGCAGCTGTCCATCGAGATGCAGAACGTGGCCTTCGGCGTCGAGGCGGGCTTCAAGGTGCGCTGCGAGAAGGACCCCGTGATCCTCAAGGCCCTGGACGTGATGGCTGAGGCCGACACCCTGCTCAAGAAGAAACAGCTGCTGCCCCGCAAGGCCCCCTCGGCCCTCGCCGCCGCCCGCTGAGCGCACCCCCCGGAGTCCCCATGCGCATCGCCCTTCTCTTCATGGCCTCCGTGGCCCTGTTCGCCGCGCGTCCTCTGCAGGTGGAAGACCTCTTCCGGGTGAAGCGGGTCGCCGATCCCCAGCTGTCCCTCGCGGGGGACCTGGCCTACCAGGTCGGCACCGTGGACTTCCAGGCCAACCGCACGGAGACCCGCATCTGGTTCAAGGCGTCGGGGAGCGCAGCCCGGGAGCTGGAGCTGGGCGGCGGCAGCCAGTCCCGACCCCGGTTCAGCCCCGATGGCAAGCGTCTCGCCTACCAGGCCGAGGGCCAGGTGTGGCTCGTAGATCTGGCCACCAAGACCAAGCGGCAGCTCACCCACCTGAGCGGCGGCGCCGAAGGCCAGACCTGGAGCCCGGATGGCAAGTGGCTCGCCTTCCTCTCCACCACCGTGCCCAGCGGCAACGAGGCCGAGAACGTGGCCTACCTCAAGAGCCGGAAGGACTCCAAGGTCACCGGCCGGCTCTACACCAAGCTCATGTTCCGGCACTGGAACGCCTGGAAGGATGCCCGCCAGGTGAGCCACCTCTTCGTGGTACCCGCCGATGGCAGCACTGCGCCCCGGGATCTCACCGCCGGCCTCACCACGGACGTGCCCAACTTCGCCGATGTCTCCGCCGGGGACGGGTATGACTGGGCCCCGGACAGCCAGACCCTGGCCTTCGACTCGCATCCCGACCAGACCCAGGCCACCAGCACCAATGGCGAGATCTACGAAGTCAGCCTGAAGGGCGGCGCCCCGAAGAAGGTGTCCGACAACCCCGCCATGGACAACACGCCGCGCTACTCGCCGGATGGCAAGTACCTGGCTTGGCGCGCCCAGCGCCGCCCGGGCTTCGAGGCCGACAAGTGGGAGCTGTGGGTGCTGGACCGCGCCAGCGGCAAGGTGGTGCGCACCACCCAGGCCGCGGAGCAGAGCTTCGGCACGTTCCAGTGGAAGGGGGATGACCTCCTCGGCACAGCCGAGCGGCAGGGCCACACCGAGCTCTACCGCTGGAACGGCCAGGCTGTGCAGCGCCTCAGCACGGGCCTGCACGTGGAAGGCTTCGCCCTGGCGGCGGACCGGGCCGTGGTGCTCTCCTCCAGCCTCACGACGCCTCCGGATCTCTACACCCTGGACCTGACGTCGGGCCTGGCCACCCGGGCCTCCACCCACAACGAGGCCCAGGCCCGGGAGTGGGGGCTCAACAAAGGCGAGGACCTGTGGCTGGACACGGTCCCCGTGGCCGGCAAGCCCACCAAGACCCACGCCTTCATCGTCAAACCCGTGGGCTACGACCCCATGAAGAAGTATCCCGTGGCCTTCGTCATCCACGGCGGCCCCCAGGGCGCCTGGGCCGACGCCTGGCATGCCCGCTGGAACGCCCAGGCCTGGGCCGGGCGCGGCTTCCTCACCGTGCTGCCCAACCCCCGGGGCTCCACGGGCTTCGGTCAGGACTACACGGACGCCATCAGCGGCGACTGGAACGGCGCGGTCATGACAGACCTCTTGACCACCCTGGACGGGGTGCTCAAGGCCTTCCCCAACGCCGACCCCAAGCGGGTGATCGCGGCGGGCGGCAGCTACGGCGGCTATGCCGTGAACTGGCTTGCGGGCCACCACGCGGACCGCTTCGCCGCCTTCGTGAGCCACGCCAGCATCTACAACACCGAGAGCATGCAGCTGGGCAGCGAGGAGCTCTGGTTCCCCCGCTGGGAGTTCAAGGGCTGGCCCTGGGAGAGCGCCGAAAACCTGGCCCGCTGGCGCGACCAGAGCCCCAGCAGCGGCGCGGCCAACTTCAAGAAGCCCCACCTGGTCAGCCACGGCGAGCTGGACTTCCGCGTGCCCGTCACCGAGGCCTTCCAGCTCTACAACGTGCTGCAGGTGCGCGGGGTGCCCAGCCAGCTGCTCTACTTCCCCGACGAGACCCACTTCATCCTCAAGCCCCAGAACAGCAAGCTCTGGTACGACACCGTCCTCGACTGGTGCGAGCGCTGGACGCAGCCCTGAAAAAAAATGAATTAACCGCAGATGACACAGATGGCGCCGATGGCCATGCAAAATTGCTTTATATCTGCGTTTATCTGCGCAATCTGCGGTTAAACAGCACTCTCTAGTCTATGCCTGAGTCGCTGCGGGGGATAATCCCACCGCACTCGCCGGGGTCGGAGAGGGCGCGCCAGGGCTCGAGGACGAAGGGACGGCGGAAGGCGCGGGGGTGGGGCAGCTCGAGGGTCAGCTCCAGGCCCAAGCTCCGCAGGTCCTCCGGCGCCTCCCAGGTCCAGGTGCCGCGCGTGCCATCCGTGGTGATGAGGTCCAGGTCCAGGGTCCGGGGGGCGTTCTTCCCGGTGCCGCGGTCCCGGCCTGCCGCCAGTTCCAGACGCAACAGCGCCTCCAGCAGACGGCAGGGGTCGGTCTCGCGAGTCACCAGGAGGGCCACGGTGTTGAGGTAGGCAGGACCGGTGCCCGACTCGTCCGAGGTCTCCATCACCAGCGGTGACGGCACCACCGTGCCCAGGCTCCGCAGCGCCACCAGCCCGGCAGCCAGGTGCGCCCGGCGGTCGCCGAGGTTCGAGCCGAGGGCGATGACGGCCTTCACTTTTTCACCGCAGATGCCGCAGATGGACGCGGATAAGAGCCAGTGAATCCCATCTGTGTCATCGGCGTCATCTGCGGTTTCATTTCTTGTTTCCGTGTTCCGCCTCCACGAGGGTGCGGATGCCCCCGCGGATGAGGAAGT
>CAIRAS010000489.1 GCA_903876615.1 uncultured Holophagaceae bacterium | reverse complement strand
GATGGGCGGCAGCAGCATCATGAGGCTGGCCAGCTGCGCCTCGTGCTGGGTCATGCGGAACCGCGCGGCCAGCAGGGGGATGACCACCACCGCGCCGCCCAGGCCCGTCAGGCCCGAGACCAGGCCCGCGAGCGCGCCGATGGGCAATCCCTGGGACCAGAGCCCCCGCTGCACTTCCAGAGGCTCGGCCTCGCGGTCCACGGCCGGCAGCTCCCGGCGCAGGTGGGTCCGGATGGCAAGGAACAGCAGGAAGGCCGCGAAGCCATAGCGCAGCAGCCAGGAGGGGATGCCGTTGGCCACCAGGGAGCCGCCGGTCACACCGAAGAGGAAGCCGAGGATCAGCACGCCCACCAGGGGCAGGCTGGAGGCCACCCCCCGCTGGCGGTACTGCAGCACCGCCGGCAGCCCCGTCGGCAGCAGCATGGCCGCCAGGGTGGCGCCCTGGGCCCGGTGCTGGTCGAGGCCCAGGATTGTGCCCAACAGAGGCACCATCACCAGGCCGCCGCCTACGCCGAACAGCCCGGCCAGGAGCCCGCCGCTCAGGCCGGTGCCCAGGCCCGCCAGCAGGTGGTTCGTGTCCATGAGCATTCCGTCTCCCTCCCGGGATTCTGGCGCATTGCGGCCGAGCCTGTCTTTTAGAATTCCCGCAGGCCGCGACCAGAGACCGCGGCAGCGGCTGCTCGTGGTCCAATGGAGGTCCGGAGGCCCCTGTGCAGGTCCAGCTCAACGAGGAAGTGGTGCTCGACAGTCGTCGGGCCGTGTGGCTGCCCCGGCACAAGACCCTGGTGCTCTCGGACCTCTTCTTCGGCCTCGGCGCCGCCCGCCGCCGACGCCCCGATCCCATGCCCGCCACACCCCAGATGGAGATCTGGGAGCGGGTCTTCAGCCTCCTGGACGAGTACGCGCCGGAGCAGGTGGCCCTCCTGGGGGACCTCAAGCCCAGCCAGGGCACCGTGGAGGGCGAGGAGGCCGACGAGCTCCGCACCATCTTCCGCAAGCTCAAGGGCGGCGGCCGCAAAGTCATCCAGGTGGTGGGGCACCCGGACCGCAGCAGCGGCCCGGCGCTGGACGGCACCGGCATCGTGCCCGTGGAGCAGCACAGCGTGGGCCCCTTCACCCTCATGCACCGCCGCCGCATCTTCGTCTATCCCCGCCACGATCCGTCCAATGGCTTCTGGATCAATGGCGGCGTGCACCCCCTCTTTGCTGTGCCCAGCCCCGGCCCCCAGGGCGAGCCTGACTGGTTGCGCCTGCCCGCCTTCCTCTACACCGGCTTCGCGCTGGTGATGCCGCCCTTCGTGAGCTACGCCCAGGGCTTCGAGGTGATCCAGCCCGAGCGCCTGCCTCGCCAGGCCCGGGTCTGGAAGCTACTCGCCGACCGCCTGAGCGCCGTGGATCTGGCGGAGCTGCCGCCCACCCCCGAGTACCTCCGCACCCTCACCCGCCCCACCCGGAAGGGCAAAGACACCAGCAAGTCGGAAGACTAGGGCGCTACTTCTTCTTGGCCTTGGCCGCGGGCACTCCGCCGCGCACGACCCGGCCATCGTCCAGGGTGAGCTCCCAGCCAAGCCGATCGCCCTTCTTCAGGCCCAGGCGCTTGAAGGTGCCTGCCGCGAACTCGACGAAGTGCCGAGAGGGGACCGATCCCCCGTAGCTGGGGCAGTCGTCGCCGCGCATGGGGCTGCAGGGGGGTACGTGCTCGGCGGTCTCCACCACCCGGCCCTCGGCGTCGACCCAGGCCACATCGAGGGCGATGAGGCAGTTCTTCATCCAGATGGCGTGGTCGCCCTCTGCGCTGTACACGAAGAACATGCAGCGGTCCTTCGGCAGGCTCTGCCGGTACATCAGCCCCTTGGCCTTCTCGGGCTCGGTGGCGGCCACCTCGGACATGAAGGCCGTCTGCTTGAAGGTGACGGTGCCCCCGCCTCCCGCCAGCAGGGGGAGGGACAGCAGGACGGCGAGCCAAAGGCGCATGGGGACTCCTCGAAGCAGGGCCGACCCGCCGGAGTGGGCCACCCGGGACATGATACCCGGCGGCCTGTGCCACCATGGCGGTGGCGGCCAGGAGGGCGCCCGACCTCCAGGAGACCGATGCGTCTGGCCGCCGCCATCACCCTGTGTGCCGCTCTGCCGGCCCTGGGCGCCCCCGCGGAGGGGCTCCGGGCCGTGCGACTGGCCACCAGCATCCAAGTGGATGGCCACCTCGACGAGCGGGACTGGGCCCGGGCCCCAGTGGCCACGGGCTTCACCCAGGAGTGGCCCCTCCGCAGCCGGCCCGCCCACCAACGCACTGAGGTGCGCGTGCTCTTCGACGACCGCTTCCTCTACGTGGGGGCCCGGATGCACCACGACCCCGCCCTGGACAAGGGACCTGCGGATGTGGTCAAGCGCCTCCACCGGCGGGACCAGGAGAGCCTGGGGGACTGGTTCGGGGTGGCCATCGACTCCAACCACGACCACCGCACCGCCATGGTCTTTGAGGTCAATGCCGCTGGGGTCCAGAAAGACCAGGTGATCTACAACGACGGCAGCTATGACGCGAACTGGGATGGGGTCTGGGAGAGCGCCGTCACCTCCGACGAGGGGGGTTGGACCGCCGAGCTGAAGATCCCCCTCTCCCTCCTCCGCTTCAAGCCGGGCGAGCAGGCCCAGAGCTGGGGCATCAACTTCAGCCGGGTGGACCAGGGGTTGGTGCGGGAGTCCAGCCGCTGGATGGTGGTCCCCCGAGGCGGCACCGGCTACGTCAGCCACTTCCCGCCCCTGGAGGGCCTGGAGGGCCTCAGCCCCCAGCCTCGGCGGGAGGTCCTGCCCTACCTGTCGGCCGCCCGCAAATTCGAGACGGCCCGCACCTACGACGACCGCCACTGGGAGGGCCGGGGCGGCCTGGACGCTCGCTGGGGCCTGAGCACCGCCTCCCAGATTGACCTCAGCGTGCGGCCGGACTTCGGGCAGGTGGAGGTGGACCAGGCGGTGCTGAACCTGGGCACGGTGGAGACCTTCTTCCCGGAGAAGCGCCCCTTCTTCCTGGAGGGCATGGACATCTTCCGGGTGGCGGGACCGGACCTGCTCTACACCCGCCGCATCGGCCAGGGGCTGGCGGATCCCACCCTCGCCATCGGGGAGTCCCTGAAGGACCGGCCCAACGCCGCGGATATCCTGGCGGCGGCCAAGTACACCGCCAAGTACCCCACGGGCACCCAGGTGGGCCTCCTGGCCGCCTCAGTGGAGCCCGCCCGGGCCACCATCCAGGACGCCAGCGGCCAGGAGGTCCGGCGGGAGCTGTGGCCCCACACGGCCTACGGCATCCTGCGGGTGCAGCAGGTGGTGGATGAGCGCGGCAGCTATGTGGGGCTGTTCGCCTCCGCCATGGATCAGGCGGGACCGGCGGGACGGGAAGCCCAGGTCCAAGCCCTGGACTCAGCCTTCAAGAGCGAGGACCGGAGCCGGGTCGTGGAGGTCACGGCCAGCCGCAGCCAGACCGGCACCCAGACCACCCAGGAGCAGGGCTGGCGGGGCCGCCTCCGCCTCCGCCAGGAGTGGAAGGACGGCTGGGCCCTGGAGGCCCAGGCCATCCAGGCTGGCCGGGCCTACAACCCCAACGACCTGGGCTACCTGGGCCGCGCCGACGAGCGCCGCACCTACGCCGCCCTGACCCGGGCCTGGGACCGAAGCTGGGGGCCTCTGCTCGCCTGGAGCGCCGGCCTCAGCCACACGAGCGCCGAGGACCAGGCGGGTCACACCTTCCAGCGCCGCTTCAGCACCTGGGGCCGCACGGACTTCGTGAACTTCTTCTCCCTCTGGGGCGGAGCGGCCCTGGACCTGCCAGTGGCGGACGACCGGGAGCTTCGGACCTACGCCGACCCCGTGAAGAAATACCTCCAGCGGCCCGCCATCCCCTCCGCCAACCTGGGCTTCGACACCCCTGCCAACCGACCCTGGTACCTGCGCCTCAGCACCAGCCGGGCTTGGGCCGAGGGCGGCCCCACCACCTCAGGAACCCTGTTCCAGAGTGTGAAGCCCGCCACCAACCTGGAGCTCCAGCTCTCCACCTCGCTGACTCGGGAGGAGGGCGGTCGCCGCTGGATGGAGACCCCCGTAGCTACGCCCATCGTGGGCCTGCGCCGCCTCAGCCAGCTCAACCAGACCCTGCGGGTGGCCTACGCCTTCACGCCCCGCCTCACCGTGCAGTTTTTCAGCCAGTGGTTGGGCGCCAGCTGGCGCTCCCGGGACCTGAAGCACTACGTGGATGACCACACCCTGGGGGACGGCCTGCCCTCGGACCAGCCCGCAGGCACCTCGCCCCAGACCGCCTTCAGCTACCGGGCCTGGAACCTGAACCTCATCACCCGCTGGGAGTTCCGGCCGGGCTCCTCCTTCTTCTTCGTCTACACCCATGGCGCGAACAGCAGCGCCCTCGCCAACGATCACGCCGCCCTGGTGCCGGGGCCCGACCTGGCCGTGCTGCGCCACCTGCCCTCGGACGATGTGGTCCAGGCCAAGATCAGCTGGCTATTCCGTTAGCGAGCCGTCGCCAGCAGGGCCTTGAGGCCCACGGGGTAGAGGGGCTCCACCACGGACCGCACAGCGGCGGCGTACTGCTGGATCTCCCACTGGGCATGGCCGTCTGAGCGGAGGCGGATGAAGTGGGCCACGGCCTGGAGGCTGACGGTCCAGTAGACCTCCGAGTAGAGGCCCAGGGGCAGCACGCAGCGGGCCTGCTCCCGGCAGACGCCCAGCGACAGCAGCTCTTTGTAGTGGGCCACGGCACCGCGGCAGCTCTCCAGGTAGGTGGCCATGGCCTGCTCCCGATTGGCCTCATCGATGGCCCCCTCGCTGCCCTGCTTGTTCACCTTGGCCTGCCGGCGGAAGGCCTCAGGCACGAAGAACTCGTCCTCGGGAAATTCAACATAACGTCCTGAAATTTCATTGAATTCCGACGCGATCCTGTGCTTCATCCATTGTCTAAACACGAAGATCGGCGCCTTCACGTGGAGGGTCAGGGCCGTGTGGCGGAAGGGGGAGGTGTGCTCGTGCGCTGCCAGGTAGTCCACCAGCTTGGCGTCGGCGTCCTCGAAGGTCTCCTTGGTCTTGCCGAAGGAGACCCGGGCCGCGTTGACCACGCTGAGGTCGGACCCCATGTGGTCGATGAGGCGCACGAAGCCTTTGTCGAGGACCTTGATCTCGGGGTTCGTCATGGGCGGGCTCCGGGTCCCAGGGTATCGCGGTGGAGGGGGCCCGTCCCCTCCCGGACCGGCGCCCCCTGGTATCCTGAGGGCCAACCGGAGTCCCCATGCGCTTTTTTATCGATACCGCCAACATCGACGAGATCAAGCGCATCAACGCGCTCGGCGTCCTGGACGGCGTGACCACCAACCCCAGCCTCATCGCCAAAGAGACGGGCAAGCCCTTCGAGGAGATCATCGCGGAGATCTGCGGCATCGTGGACGGCCCCATCAGCGCCGAGGTCATCGGCCTGGAGGCCCCGGGCATGATCGAGGAGGGCCGCCGCCTGGCGAAGATCCACAAGAACGTCGTGGTGAAGCTGCCCCTCATCGCCGAGGGCCTCAAGGCCTGCAAGGCCCTCACGGCCGAGGGCATCCACACCAACGTCACCCTCTGCTTCAGCTCCACCCAGGCCCTCATGGCCGCCAAGGCTGGCGCCACCTATGTGTCGCCCTTCGTGGGCCGCCTGGACGACATCAACCTCGACGGCATGGAGCTGATCCGGGAGATCTGCGCCATCTACGAGAACTACGACTTCGAGACCCAGTGCCTGGCCGCCAGCATCCGCAGCCCCCGGCATGTCACCGAATCCGCCCTGGCCGGCGCCCATGTGGCCACCATCCCCACCAAGGTCTTCGACCAGATGCTGAAGCACCCCCTCACCGACAAGGGCGTCGAGGGCTTCCTGGCGGACTGGCGGAAGAGTGGGCGCTAGGGCCAGGCTATACGAATCGTAAAGGCAACCGCCCTCCAGGTTCATTCGTGACCGGGTTCTCCATTGATCTCAGTACCATGGCCCCTGCCCGGTGCCGGGCCTCGAGGTGCTGTCCATGGATGCGATCACGTCTGTTCTCCGCCGCTGCCAGATCTTTTCGGGTCTGTCCGACACGGACCTGAACCTGATCGCTCGAGCCGCCCGCCGGCGCGAGGTGGCCGCGGGCATCAGCCTCTTCCGGCAGGGCGAGGCGCGCACCGGCGCCGTCGTCATCGCGGAGGGCCGGGTGGAGATCACCCGGGACAACGGGGACGGCCCCGAGCCCGTGGTCATCCTGGGACCCGGCGACGTGGCCGGCGAGCAGGCCTTCCTGGCCGTGGGCAGCCACACCGCCACGGGCGCCACCCTCACCCCGGCCGTGCTGCTGGACCTGGACCGCGATGCCGTCCTGGCCAGCCTGGCGAAAGACGGCGCCGCCGCCATCGCCGTCCTCAGCAAGGTGGCCACGGTGCTCAACCAGCGCCTGCTCTACTCGGGCACCCCCCGGACCGGGCGCGAGCAGGCCTATGCCAGCGGTCGCACCCGGCGCGAGACGGACCTGATCGGCCCCATGGACGTGCCCGAGGACGCCCTCTTCGGTGTGCAGACCCTGCGCGCCGTGCACAACTTCCCCATCACCGGCACGCCCACGAGCCACTTCCCGGCCATGATCCGGGCCCTGGCCATGGTCAAGCAGGGCGCCGCCCGGGCCAACAAGCGCCTGGGCCTGCTGGAGCCCGCCATCGCCGACGCCATCGACCAGGCCTCGCAGGAGATCATCGACGGGCACTGGCACGGCCACTTCCCCACGGATATGGTGCAGGGCGGCGCGGGCACCTCCACCAACATGAACGCCAACGAGGTGATCGCCAACCGGGCCCTGGAGCTGCTGGGCCACAAGCGCGGCGACTACGCCCACTGCCACCCCAACGACCACGTGAACCTGGGCCAGAGCACCAACGACGTCTACCCCACGGTCCTGCGCCTCAGCGCCATCTTCATGCTGCAGAACCTGCTGGAGGCCATGGATCGCCTGAAGGGCGCCCTGCACGCCAAGGGCCGGGAGTTCGCGGACGTCATCAAGATGGGCCGCACCCAGCTGCAGGACGCCGTCCCCATGACCCTCGGCCAGGAGTTCGAGGCCTACGCCGTCACCACCGGCGAGGACATCCAGCGCCTGCGCGAGACGGCCCGGCTCTTCCTGGAAGTGAACATGGGCGGCACCGCCATCGGCACCGGCATCTGCGCCGACCCCCGCTACCCGCAAGTGGTGGTGGAGGAGCTGCGCCGGGTCACCGGCCTGGAGATCGTCCTGGCCGAGAACCTGGTCGAGGCCACCCCGGACACCGGCGCCTTTGTGATGTTCTCCGGCGTGGTCAAGCGCGCCGCGGTGAAGCTCAGCAAGCTCTGCAACGACCTGCGCCTGCTCAGCAGCGGCCCCCGTTGCGGCTTCGGCGAGATCAACCTGCCCCCCATGCAGCCCGGCAGCAGCATCATGCCCGGCAAGGTGAACCCCGTGATTCCCGAGGTGGTGAACCAGGTGGCCTATCAGGTCATCGGCAACGACCTCACCATCACCCTCGCCGCCGAGGCCGGCCAGCTCCAGCTCAACGTCATGGAGCCCATCCTGGCCTACAGCCTGGCCACCAGCC
Source organism: uncultured Holophagaceae bacterium (assembly GCA_903876615.1). The sequence goes on along the minus strand of CAIRAS010000489.1, from coordinate 5,171 downwards.
TGCGCACCCTCACCGCCGCCGTGAACGTGCTCAACACCAAGTGCATCGTCGGCATCACCGCCAACCGCGAGCGCTGCCTGGAGCTGGTGGAGCACAGCATCGGCATCGTCACCGCCGTCATGCCCGCCATCGGCTACAAGAAGGCCACGGAGGTGGCCAAGGAGGCCCTGGAGACCGGCGTTTCTGTCCGGGAGCTGATCCTCCGCAAGGGCTACCTGACCCCCGCCGAGCTGGACGAGGCCTTCAGCCTGGAGGCCATGACCCAGCCCCGGCCCATCCGGTAGCGGCCCAGCCCCTCCCGGGGTCTCCCGGAACACTCCGATGCCCGGCTCGCCGGAGGTCCGGTTAAACTGGTTGGCGAACCCCATTTATCGCCAGCCTTTTTTACCATCGGGAGCCCCCTCATGACCCTCGAGAAAAAGATCGAGACCTTGAAAGCCAAGCACGCCCAGGCCCTGGCCGGCGGCGGCGAGGCCCGGATCAAGAAGCAGCACGAGGGCGGCAAGCTGACGGCCCGGGAGCGCGTGGCGGCCTTCCTGGACGAGGGCTCCTTCGAGGAGATGGACGCCCTGATGGTGCACCGCACCGAAGGCGTGGAGAAGATCCCCGGCGATGGCGTGATCACGGGCTTCGGCCGCGTGGACGGCCGCCCCGTGGCCATCTTCGCCCAGGACTTCACGGTCTTTGGCGGCTCCCTCAGCGAGGCCTACGCCAAGAAGATCTGCAAGGTCATGGACCTGGCCATGAAGGTGGGCTGCCCCGTGGTGGGCCTCAACGACAGCGGCGGCGCCCGCATCCAGGAGGGCGTCGTGTCCCTGGGTGGCTACGCCGACATCTTCCTGCGCAACACCCTGGCCAGCGGCGTCATCCCCCAGATCAGCCTCATCATGGGACCCTGCGCCGGTGGCGCGGTCTACAGCCCCGCCATCACCGACTTCATCACCATGGTGAAGGGCACCAGCTACATGTTCGTGACCGGCCCGGACGTCATCAAGGCGGTCACCCACGAAGAGGTCACCAAGGAGGAGCTGGGCGGCGCCCACACCCACTCCGCCAAGAGCGGCGTGGCCCACTTCGTCTGCGCCAGCGATCTGGCGGCCCTGGCCCACACCCGGGAGCTGCTCTCCTTCCTGCCCAGCAACAACCTGGGCGAGGCCCCCCGCCGGGCCTCCAAGGCGGAGATGCCCCTGGAGAACCCCGAGCTCGACAAGATCGTGCCGGACGATCCCAGCAAGCCCTACGACATCCGCGACATCATCCGCGGCGTGGTGGACGACGCCCACTTCTTCGAGGTCCACGAGGCCTTCGCCCCCAACCTGGTGGTGGGCTTCGCCCGCATCGAGGGGCGCAGCATCGGCATCGTGGCCAACCAGCCCGCCTTCTACGCCGGGGTGCTGGACATCGCCTCCAGCGAGAAGGGTGCCCGCTTCGTGCGCTTCTGCGACGCCTTCAACATCCCGCTCATCACCTTCGAGGACGTGCCGGGCTTCCTGCCGGGTGTCACCCAGGAGCACGGCGGCATCATCCGCCACGGCGCCAAGCTGCTCTTCGCCTTCTGCGAAGCCACGGTGCCCAAGATCACGGTCATCACCCGCAAGGCCTACGGCGGAGCCTACTGCGTCATGGCCAGCAAGCACATCCGCACGGACTTCAACTTCGCCTACCCCACGGCCGAGATCGCCGTCATGGGCGCCGAGGGGGCGATGAACGTCCTCCATGGCAAGGCCATCGCCAGCGCCCCGGATCCCCTGGCCAAGAAGGCGGAGCTGGTCGCCGACTACAACGAGAAGTTCGCCAACCCTTACATCGCCGCCGAGTTCGGTTTCGTGGATGAGGTCATCCTTCCCCGTGAGACCCGCCTCAAGCTGGTGAAGGCCCTGGCCTTCCTGGAGACCAAGCGCGACAGCATGCCGCCCAAGAAGCACGGGAATATCCCTCTCTAGTCCGCCAGCGACCCGACCCCCGAGGCCCCCATGCGGCGCGTTGCCTGCCTTGCCCTCATCGGCCTCACGACCCTCGCGGCCCAAACCGGCGGGGTGGGGTTGCTGCGCAGCTCCCTCGACGTCCTGAGGAAGGGCGGGACCGAGGCGGCCCGCGAGGCCCAGCCCGGTTCCCCGGCGGACCGGATCGTGACCACCCTGCGCCAAACCGGTGATGCGAGGACCCCCTGGAGGGCCCGCTTCCTCGCGGCCGAGTGGCTGCTCCTAGCCCACCTGGAGCGGCTCCGGATGGTGCCGGTGCCTGCGGTGGCCCAGGAGAAGCAGGACCTGGAGCTGGCCTGGACCCTGGTCCAGAACGCCTATGAACGCTCTCAGGGTGTGGTGGTCGACTCGAAGGGGCTGGATACCTACCGAGGCGAGAATGCCACCCTCCGCATGGAGGCCACCAAGACCCTCTCGGGCAGGGTGGGGGTCGAGGATGTCCCCGAGGCTCTCCGTCTGGCGGTGGTGTCTCTCGCCCTGGAGATCGCCGCCCGCCGGCAGGATCCTGTGAGCATGGGCAAGGCAGCCACCTACGCCTCCAAGCTGACGAACCTGTCGCCCCGGGACAAGGCCTTCGCCCTCATGGACGCCACCCACGGCGGGGCCTGGGCCGAGGCCATCCGCTGGGCCCGGGAGCTCGACGGGTCCAAGGTCTTCCGTGCCTTCCACCAAGCGGCCCTCGGCGACCCAGAGATCTTCGACTACTCCGTCCTCCTGGACCTGGCCGCGCCGAAGGCCGGCCTCCCGTCTCTGGCAGCCCCACTGGAGCGCCGGGAGGTCAAGAACCTCCGCCTTCGCCTCAAGAGCGCCCAGGGCCCGGAGCCCCAGACCAAGGCCCTCCAGGCCGCCTTCGGCGGTGCCTGGCAGAGCTCTGGTCCCCTGGCCACACCACTGCTCCGCCTCGGCGCCGGAGCCCACTGGCTGAAGCCTGGGCCGCGGCCCATCCCCCTGGCCGGCGCGGCCACGACCGAAGGCTACGAACTCCGGGGATACCTGGACCTGCCCACCGGCGGGCAGCGCACCGAGGCCCTCTCCCTCTGGCAGGACCCCGCCCGCCCCGGCACCTGGACCGGCCGACTGACGGCCGCGCAGCCCACCGCCGAGGGACCCCTGACGGCGGTGTTCGAGGCGGAGTGCGACCTGGGCCCCCCCTCGCGTTGAGCCTAAAACCATCGTGGCCCCCGCCAGCCCTTCGGGGCAGCGCTACAATTCGTTACCTTCTCCGGAGCTGCCGTGCGACCGCTTGCCTTTTGCCTGCTCGCCCTTCCCCTGCTCTCCCAGGGGCTCGATGAAGGCGCCTTCCGGGGTGACCCCAAGCACCTCGCCGCCGCCTGTGCGGACCGGGCCCGACTGCTGCGCCCCAAGGACGCCAAGATGCTCGCCGAGTATGGGCGGTCCTTCCTGGTGGCTGGTGAGCGCACCAAGGCCGAGGAGTGCTTCCAGGCGGCCCGCATCGAAAGCCCCAAGGATGCGGACGTCCACCGCCTCATCGCCGTAGCCTGGCTGCGGGGCGGCCAGCGCACCGAGGCCCTGAAGGCCATTGCCGACATGCAGACCCTGGACCCCAAGGCCAAGAACGCCTTCACCCGCGCCGCCGTGAACCTGCAGGACTTCGGGCTCGCCAAAGAGGCGGACACACTGATGGAGCGGGCCTGGATCCTGGATCCCTCCGACTGGCAGAACTGCATCTTCTTCGGGCGCGCGGCCCTGAGGAAGGCCCGTCGGGAGGCGGCCGCCAAGTGGTTCTCCCGGGCGACCCAGGCCAAGCCCACGGAGGAGCGCATGTGGAACGCCGTCGCCCTCGCCTACGCCGACAACGGCACCGAACCCCACTAGGAACCCACTTCCGGGAGTCCCATGCGCGCTGCCCTGCTCCTTTTCGCAACCCTCAGCCTGGCCGGCCAGGGCGCTGCCCCGCTGCCGGGTCTAGCCTCCTTCGACGAAGCCTTCTTCGCGGGCGACCGGCGCGCCATCCTCGAGGCCTGCGCGGACAAAGCCCGCTCCCTAAAGCCCAAGGATGCGAAGTACCTCGCTGAGTGCGGCCGGGCCTACCTGGCGGCCCTGGACAAGCCCAAGGCCGAAGCGGCCTTCCGCGAGGCGGAGCTGCGGGAGCCCAAGGACGGTCTGGTGCTGCGGCTCATCGCCCAGGGCTGGCTCAAGCATGGCTACAAGAGCGAGGCGCTGGAGGGCTACGGCAAGATCCTCGTGCGCGACCCCAAGAACAAAGAGGCGGTCAGCCTGGCCGCCGTGGACCTGGCCGAAGTGGGTCTGGTCAATGAGGCCGAGCGGTACATGGGCACCATGACCCTGCTGGACAAGGACGCCTGGGAGCGCTTCCTGCAGTTCGGGCGGGCCCTCCTCGTCGCCGGGCAGCGCAAGAAGGCAGCTACCTGGTTCGCCCGTGCCGCCATCCTGAAGCCCAACGAGGAGAAGCTGTTCCTGGAGCTCTCCCGCATCTTTGCCGAGACCCAGAGCGTCATGTAATGCCGGCCTATCTGCGCAAGGTCTTCCTGGATCCCGAAGGCGCCCTCCGGAATGGCTGGAAGGCCCTGGGCTACTTCCTGCTGGTGGTGGCCATCAGCCCGCTCCTCTCGCCCCTCTACCGCCTGCTGCCGCGCGCCCTCCGGACCGTGTTCCCACCCCAGGGGACCGGGGTCCTGGCCTGCCTCGCCGCCGCCTGGTGCTTTCTCCGCACCGAGGACGCCCCGCTGGGCTCCCTCGGACTCCGCCTCAACGGGCGCTTCCTGAGCCACCTGCTCCTCGGCACCTTGGGTGGCTGCGCGCTCATCGGAGCCGCGGCCGGGCTGGTCTGGTCCCTGGGGGGCCTGCACTGGACCCGCACGCCCGGGGTGGGCCTTGCCCCCCTCGCCAAGGCCGCGTGGCTCTTCCTTGCTGTCGCCCTCTTCGAGGAGCTGCTCTTCCGTGGCTACGCCTTCCAGCGGGCCGCCCGGGGCCTCGGTTTCACGGGTGCCCAGACGGCCTTCGCGCTGCTCTTCGCCCTGCTCCACTGGGGCAATCCGGGCATGGCCGGCGCGACCAGGGCCTGGGCCACGGTGAACATCGCCCTGGCGGCGCTGCTGCTGGGCTTTTGCTGGCGCCGCACCGGGAGCCTCGCCCTCCCCATTGGCGTGCACCTCGGCTGGAACTGGACCCAGGGAAGCCTGCTGGGCTTCGGCGTCAGCGGCACCG
>CAIRAS010000488.1 GCA_903876615.1 uncultured Holophagaceae bacterium | reverse complement strand
CTCCCTGAAGCTGCCCGAGATCTCGGCCCCGATCCTGGAGCGCAAGCTCAAGAACATCAAGGACACCGGCGCCGACAAGGTGGTCATGGACTGCCCCGGCTGCGTCATGCAGATCCGCGGCGGCCTCGACAAGGACGGCTCCCCCATCCAGGTCGAGCACACCGCCGAGCGCCTCGAGGACCGTTTCGAGTAGGCTTCTCAGAGGACCCTATGGGCTTCTGAGGAGTCACAGCGTGCGAGAGGTGTATTTCTACGGCACCTGTCTGGTGGATCTCTTCTTCCCGGACGCGGGCATGGCTGGCATCCAGCTCCTGCGCGAGGCCGGAGTGAAGGTGCTCTTTCCGGACGGGCAGACCTGCTGCGGCCAGCCCGCCTTCAACTGTGGCTACTGGGAGGAGGCCCGGGACGTGGCCCGCGCTCAGGTGGCCCTGTTCCCCCGGGACCTGCCGGTGATCCTGCCCTCGGGCAGCTGCGCGGGGATGATGAAGAACCACTACCCGGAGCTCTTCCACGGGCAGCCGGACGAGGCGCAGGTGCGGGCCTTCAGCGGCCGGGTCTACGAGCTCACCCAGTTCCTGGTGGACGTGCTGCAGGTGCAGCTCAAGGACCTGGGCGAGCCCGTGAAGGTGACCTGGCACAGCTCCTGTCACGCCGTTCGGGACCTGGGCCTGAAGGGTCAGCCCCAGGCTCTGCTGGGCCAGCTGGCCCACGTGGAACTGGCGCCCCTGACCCGGGAGCACGAGTGCTGCGGCTTTGGTGGCACCTTCTCCGTGCGCCAGCCCGAGATCTCGGGCGCCATGTCCTGCGACAAGGCCGCGGATGCGGAAGCCACGGGCGCATCCGTGCTGCTGTCCACGGACGGCGGCTGCCTCCTCAACGTGAACGGCACTCTGGAGGCCAAGCGGAGCCCGCTTCGCGTCCAGCACATCGCCGAGTTCCTGTGGGAGCGCACCCATGCACGCTGAGCGCGAGATCCTCTTCCGCGAGTCCGCCGCTGCGGCCCTGCTGGACCCCCAGCTCCGCGCCAACTTCCGCCGCGCCATGGACGGCCTCATCAGCAAGCGCCAGGCCCAGTTCCCGGACCCACGTGACCTGCAGGAGCTGCGCGACCTGAGCACCGCCATCCGCTCCCGCAGCCTCCTGCGCCTGCCTGAGCTGCTGGAGCAGCTGGAGGCCAGCTGCACGAAGAACGGCATCCAGGTGCACTGGGCCGAGACCTGCGAGCAGGCCAACGCGCTGATCCTGGGCCTGCTCCAGGCGCGTGGTGCCAAGACCCTGGTCAAGGGCAAGAGCATGGTCTCCGAGGAGATGCACCTCAACGCCTTCATGGAGGCGCACGGCATCGAGGCCATCGAGTCCGACCTGGGCGAGTACATCATCCAGCTCGACGGGGAGACGCCGAGCCACATCATCATGCCCGCCATCCACAAGAACAAGGACCAGATCGCCCGGCAGTTCAGCCAGAAGATCAAAGACGCGAAGTACACCGAGGACGTGGACGAGCTCACGGCCATGGCCCGCAAGGTGCTGCGCCAGAAGTTCCTCGACGCTGATGCGGGGCTCTCGGGCGTGAACTTCGCGGTGGCCGAGACCGGGACCCTCTGCCTGGTGGAGAACGAAGGCAACGGCCGCATGAGCACCCACGTACCGCCACTGCACATCGCTGTCATGGGCCTGGAGAAGGTGGTGGCGAACCTGGAGTCCGTGGCCCCGCTCTACGCCATCCTCACCCGCTCGGCCACGGGTCAGGCCGTCAGCACCTACTTCAACCTGATCACGGGTCCGCGCGGGGCTGACGAGAAGGACGGCCCCCGGGAAGTGCACCTGGTGATCCTGGACAACGGCCGCTCCCGCATCTACGCGGATCCCGAGCTGCGCGCCACGCTGCGCTGCATCCGCTGCGGCGCCTGCATGAACCACTGCCCCGTCTATACCCGCGTGGGGGGCCACGCCTACGAGGCGGTCTATCCCGGTCCCATCGGCAAGATCCTCACGCCGCAGATGGAGGGCGTGGGCATCCGCCACGACCTGGTCCACGGCTCCAGTCTCTGTGGGGCCTGCGGCGAGGTCTGCCCCGTGGAGATCCCCATCCCCGAGATCCTGGTGCGCCTGCGCCGGGAAGCCACGCACAGCGATCCCAGCTCCAGCGTGGCCGGCAAGGGCACGGGCCGCCTGGCCTCCGAAGACTGGACCTGGCGCCTCTGGGCCGCGGTCCTCAAGCGCCCGGCCCTCTACCGTCTGGCCACCTGGTTCGCCACCCGTCTCGGCGGGGCCCTCCCGGCTGGCGCCCCGCTGCTCCGGGACTGGACCCGCACCCGCACCAAACCGGTTCCGGCCCGTCGCTCCCTCAGCGAGCGCATGCGGGCCGAGGGAGGCTCCCATGACTGATGCCCGCACCGCGATCCTGGGTCGCCTCCGCGCCGGCGGCGGCGAAGGCCCCCTGCCCTCGCTGGACACCGCCGTCATGGAGCGCCGCCAGTGGCCCCCCGCCGAGCGGGTTGCGCGCCTGCGCCGGGGCATGGAGGCCGTCCACACCGAGTTCCTGGACGCCACACCCGCGGACTGGCCTGCCGTGGTTCGCGCCTTCTGTGACCGCGAAGCGCTCCCCAACCTGCTGTTCGGACCCACCAGCGAGGCCGGTGCCGCCCTGGCCGCCGCCTGGCCCGCCGGGGGCACCCAGCTGCTGCCCTACGACCGCCCGGTGGAGGCCTTCAAGGCGGAGCTCTTCACCACCGTGGCCGCTGGCTTCACGGGCACCGTGGGCGGTGTCGCCGAGACCGGCGGCCTGCTGTTGATGCCCGGTCCCGCCGAGCCCCGCCTGCTGTCCCTTGTGCCGCCCATCCATCTGGCGTTGCTGCGGGCCTCCACCCTCCAGGACAGCCTCTGGCATGCGGTGAAGGCCCTGGGCTGGGGCCGCAGCCTGCCCCCCAACGCCCTGCTCATCTCCGGTCCCAGCAAGACCGCCGACATCGAGCAGACCCTTGCCTACGGCGTCCACGGCCCCAAGCGCCTCATCGTGGTGCTGGTCAACGATCTCGCGTAGACCCAGGCCCGCGCCCACGCTAGACTGTTCCTTCGTGGCTGGGTAGCTCAGCTGGTTAGAGCAGCGGTCTCATAATCCGCAGGTCGGCGGTTCGAGTCCGCCTCCAGCCACCAACAGAACTGAGGCCGGGCTTGCCCGGCCTCAGTTCTGTTGGAAGCAGTTGGTGAGGCGGACTCGAACCGCCGAGAAGCAGTGGCGGCCCGGTAGGGGCCAGGTGGAGGCGCCCCAGTGGGGCGTCGGAACCGTCCGGCCCCGGGGCCAGCCACGCGCCGGTTCGAGGCACTGACTGGTGCCGAACGCCACCACATCGAAGCCCACGAGGCGGACTCGAACCGCCGAGAAGCAGTGGCGGCCCGGCTGACTCGGGCCTCCAGCCCTCGCCCCTCCGGGACCGCCATCGGCTGCGCCGATGCGGTCCTATCCTCCCTTCGCTGCGCTCTGGTCGGATGGTGCTTGCAGCGAGCAAGGCTCCAGTGGAGCCTGCGCAGCGTCCGCAAGCGGGGCCTGACTCGGGCCTCCGGCCCTCGCCCCTACGGGGCCGCCATCGGCTGCGCCGATGCGGTCCTATCCTCCTTCCGCTCCGCTGCAGTCGGATGGTGCCACGCGCCGGTTCGGGTCACCGACTGGTGCCTGACAATCCCCCATCGAAGCCCACGAGGTGCCCCCAGGCCCTTCGCGCCCCGGTCTAGCTGTCGAGGCGGCTGCTGCTGGAGCGCGGCAGCCAGATCTCCGGCGGCGGCTGGAGGGCCCGCTCCTGGTGGGGCACGCTAGCAACGTCGGCGCCCTCGTCCTGCCCAAAGACACGTCCCCAGGCCATGCGGGCCAGGTCTTCCACGTTCATGAAGAGATAGCGGAGCGACCCCTGAGGCTTGCGTGCTTCCGAGAGCGTGAGCGTGGACATGACCTGGGAATCTCCTATCCCCTAAGTCTCGGCAGCTTGGCACTTGCCCACCATACGCTTGATTGCTTAGCGCATCTCGCTCTTGAAGGAGGCCAGGTCCCGACGCAGCTGGGTGGCCTGGTTCTTGGCTTCTACCGTCTTGAGCTTGGGGAGCAGTTCCGCGAGGCCACGCCCATCCTCCGCCCGTGGGATGATCGGGCATGGCTCCTTCCGGCGCGAAGCCTCCTGCCCCGCTCCGTCCTACGCAACCTGGTGTGGGCTGCGGGCCGGACTGCCAGGGGCACTGTCCCAGCTGTCAGCGGCGGGCCGCTGAGCGGCGCCCGGAGCAGGGGTTTCCTGCAGGCTTGGAATCCGAGGACTGACCCGTCGCTGGGTTCATGGGCCGCTCCGACCTGCCTGAGCGCGGGGCATCCAGCCTTACTGCCCCAGCACCCGCCGATACAGGGCCTCGTACTGATCCACGATGGGGCCCTCGGCAAAGGTGTCCAACGCCCGCTCCCGGGCCGAGTCGCCCATGCGCAGCCGCAGCTCCTCGTCCCGCAGCAGCCTCACCGCGTCGGCCGCCATGGCTTCCACATCCCCGACGGGTTCCAGGAAGCCGTCGATGCCGTGGCGGACCACTTCCGGGAGCCCCCCGACCCGGCTGGTGATGACGGGTACGCGATGCCCCATGGCCTCCAGGGCCGCCAGGCCGAAGCTCTCGGTGGCGCTGGGCAGCAGGAAGAGGTCCGAGCAGTTGAGCACCGTGCCGATGTCCAGCTGCTTGCCCGTGAAGCGCACCTCGGCGGCGAAGCCCTGGTCGCGGCAGTAGGCCTCGGCTTCCAGGCGATCCGGGCCGTCCCCGACCATCACCAGGCGGGCCGGGACCTCGCTGCGGACCCGCGCGAAGATCTTCAGCACGTCCAGGACCCGCTTCACCGGCCGGAAGTTCGAGATGTGGGTCAGCACGAAGGCGGCCTTGGGGGCCAGCCAGGCCCGGCAGTCCGGGTGCTCGGGGCCCGGGGGCTCCACGAAGTTGCCGATGACATCGATGGCGCGGTCCACCCCGAAGGTGCTGAGGGTCTCCTGTCGCAGATACTCGGAGACGGCCGTGACGCCGTCACTCTCCCGGATGGCCATGCGGACCATGGGCAGGTAGCTGGGATCGCTGCCGACGACCGTGATGTCCGTCCCGTGGAGGGTGGTCACCACCTTCAGGCGGGGGATGGCCATGCGGGCCAGCAGGGCGGCCATGGCGTGGGGGATGGCGTAGTGGGCGTGGAGGATGTCCAGGCCATAGTGGTCGGCCACATCGGCCATCTTGGAGCCCAGGGCGATGGAGTAGGGGGCATCCTCGAACAGCGGGTAGGGCGAGGCCCTGACCTCGTGGAAGTTGATGCGGTCCTCGAAGCCCACCAGCCGGGGCGGCAGGCTCGGGCTGAGGATGTGCACCTCGTGGCCCCGGGCCGCCAGGGCCTTGCCCACTTCCGTGGCGACGACGCCGGAGCCTCCGAAGGTGCTGTAGCAGGAAATACCGATCCGCATGTAGAAGCCTCACTCCCCGTTATCATGATCGGATTCCCGGGATCCTGCCCATGCCTCTCCTCTTCGCCATTGCCTACTACGCCCTGGACGCGATCATCTACCTCCTCCTGGCGGTGGCAGTCCTGTCCTGGTTCCCCATCGACCCGCGTAACCGCTGGATCCGCCTGCTCCACACCGTCACGGATCCGATCCTCCATCCCATCCGGGCGATCGTGCCGCCCATCGGTGGCTTCAGCCTCGACATCCTGGTCGCGGTGCTCCTGCTGGGGGTCATCCAGCGGGTCTTCCTGCGGGCCCTGACCTCCTAGGCGACCCGTCCCTCATCCGAATCCCTGGAGGTGTGCCATGAAGTTCACCCCGCTCGACATCCAGCGCCGGGAATTCGAGAAGGTCTTCCGGGGCCTGGAGGAGTCCGAGGTCCGCACCTTCCTGCACGAGGTGGCGGGCGAGTGGGAGGAGCTGCTTGCCGAGAACCAGAAGGCGAAGGAAGAGATCCTCGACAACCGGGAGCGGCTCCGCCAGTACCAGGACCAGGACCGGATCTTCCGGGAGACCCTGCTGCAGGCCCAGCGCACCCGGGAGGACGTCCTGGACGGCGCCAGCCGCGAGCGGGAGCTGATCATCCGCGAGGCCCAGTTCAAGGCCGACGAGATCATCCGCGAGGCCCAGCAGCACGTGGTGGAGCTGCAGGTGCAGCTGCGCAGCCTGAAGATGGAACGCCTCCAGTTCCTGCGGGAGGTCGAGTCCCTCATGGACCGCACTCGCCGGCACCTGCAGGAGGAGGCCCCGGACATCTACGTGGCCGCCTCGCCCACCCTCAACCTCGACCACCTCGACCTGAGTGCCCTCGACGACCCCGAAGACCAATAACCGCCACAACCTTACTTTCTTTTGACAGCTGATTGCTGACAGCCCCCCCGAGCAACCCAGGAGCCCCCATGTCCCAGGCCGTCATCCTGCACACCCTCCGCAGCCCCATCGGCAAGTTCCAGGGCGCGCTGGCCCCCCTGGCCGCCCCTGACCTGGCGGCCCAGGTCGTGAAGGCCCTCCTGGCCGCCGTGCCCGGCGTGACCCCCACCGAGGCCATCTTCGGCAACGTGGTGGGCGCGGGCGTGGGCCAGGCCCCGGCGCGTCAGGCGGCCCTGCGTGGCGGGCTGGCCGAGACCTGCTCGGCGCTCACCATCAACAAGGTCTGCGGCAGCGGCCTGAAGGCCATCCAGCTCGCGGCCAATGCCGTGCGCCTGGGCGACCACGAGGTGGTGCTGGCGGGCGGCATGGAGTCCATGTCCAACGCCCCCTACCTCATGCCCAAGCTCCGCACGGGCGCCCGCATGGGCCACACCGAGGCCAAGGACGCCATGATCCTCGACGGGCTCTGGTGCGCCATGACCGACCAGCACATGGGCCTCACGGGTGAGCGGGTGGCCGAGAAGTATGCGATCAGCCGCGAGACCCAGGACGCCTGGGCCGCCGAGAGCCACCGCAAGGCCATTGCGGCCATAAAGTCCGGGGCCTTCCAGGCGGAGATCGTGCCCATCGCCGTACCCGGCCGCAAGGGCGACCTGATCGTCACCGAGGATGAGAGCCCCCGGGCCGACACCACCGCCGAGAGCCTGGCTAAGCTGAGGCCGGCCTTCCAGAAGAACGGCTCCGTCACCGCCGGCAACGCCCCCAGCGTGAACGACGGCGCCGCCGCGGCCCTGGTCACCTCCGAGGACTACGCCAAGGCCCACGGCCTCAAGATCCAGGCGCGGATCCTCGGCACCGCCACCGCCGGCCTGGCCCCGGAGTGGGTGCTCATGGCCCCGGTGGAGGCCATCCGCAAGCTGCTGGCGAAGGTCGGCTGGGCCACTCAGGACGTAGACCTCTGGGAGATCAACGAGGCCTTCGCGGTGCAGCTGGTGGCCACCATGAACGAGCTGCAGCTGCCGGCGGACCGCATCAACGTCCATGGCGGTGCCGTGGCCCTGGGCCACCCCATCGGCGCCAGCGGCGCCCGGGTGATGGCCACCCTCCTGAACGCCCTGGCACAACGCGGTCAGCAGCGCGGCGTGGCTGCCCTCTGCCTGGGCGGCGGCAATGCCATCGCCATGGCCGTCGAGCGGGTCTGACGCTTGGTTGCAGCCAAGGGAAAATAGGCGTTTCTGGAATTCCCGGAAGAACCTAAAAAAAGGCCCGGCATGCCGGGCCTTTTTTATGACTGGGTGAAGCTGGACTAGAAGGTGTAGCGCAGCGCGGCGCCCAACAGGTTGATGTCGGCCTTGATGACCCCGGTGAGGGTGCCGCGGGTGACGTTGTCATTGGCGGCGGTGAGCTGATTCTTTCCGTCGGCGATGAAGAGGCGGCTGTAGCCGATATCGACGGTGGCCTGCTTCGACAGCTTGTAGCTGGCGCCGAAGGAGACCCACTTGCGGTCGTTGTCAGGGATGCGGGGTGTGCGATGGGCGTCATCCACGGCGCTGGTGTCGAAGGCCAGGCCCGCGCGCAGGGTCAGGGTGTCGTTGGTCTTCCAGGTGGCGCCCAGGGACGTGAAGGTGCTGTCCTTCCAGCTCTCGTCTGTGATGGAGTCCGGCGCGCCGGAACTGAAGTGCACGCGCAGCTCCTTGAAGGTGGACCAGTTCGTGCGGGCCAGCTCGCCCTGCAGCGAGAAGGTGGGGCTCACCTTCCAGTCGAAACCAAGAGAGGTGGTGGCCGGCAGGTTGAGCACGGCGGAACCGCCCGTGTTCTTGAGGCCCGCAGCCTGGAGGGCACCAAGGTCTGTGGCAGGCATGGCGGAGGGGTAGGAGAACTCAGCATCCCCTGTGAGGGTCATGGACATGGCGGCGTTGAAGGCAAGGCCCATGCGGAAGTTCTTGGAGGGCTCGTAGGTCAGGCCCAGCTTGTAGCCGTAGGCCCAGCAACCACCCTTGAGGCCCGCGGTGCCATCCCAGGCGCCGGGAATCGCGTAGCCGGGGGTGCCGAAGGTGCCATTGGGTGCACCCATGGCCACCGTCGCCACCGGGCTGTTCATGCCTGCACCGGGCGAGACTGGGGACATGCCGGCGGCAGCCAGGGCGGGTGCCACCTTCAGCGCCAGGGCGGTGCCGTAGTCCACGCCGTTGGAGAGTTCCGCATCCGCGCGGCGGGCGATCAGGGCCACACCGAAGCTGAAGTCCTTCGAGATTCGGTAGGCGATGCTGGGGCTGATGTCGATGGTCTTCAGGTCAGTCTTCAGAGCGTGGTAGCGGCCGATCCAGTTGGCATCGTATTCGGTCGCGAGACCGAAGGGGACGTTCAGCGAGAGGCCGATCTTCAGGTCGTTGCTCACGCTGTACATGATGTTGAACTCGGGGAGCACCGCGGAGATGGCCGCATTGCCATGGCCGGCCTGGCCCGAAATCGGACTCAGGGCGGTGCCGGTGATGGGCGAAACCTGGAAGCCGAGCGCCGTGATCACGGGTGTCCGGGATGCGGTCGCGCTCTCGAACTTCGCACTCAGACCGATGTAAGTGCCACCGGAGGAAAACTGAATGCCGTCGTACTGGGTCATCACCGCGGGATTGAAGTAGAGCGAGCTGATGTCACCGCCACCCGCGCTGATTCCACCGAATGCGTTGCCCAGGGAGAGCGGGCTCTGCTCCCGAAGCTGGAAACCACTGGCCTGCGCCTGGGGGGCGAAGGCCGCAGCAGCGACCAACGTCAGGGCCGTGAGGGTGAAACGCGAACGGTGGCTCATAGGGGCATGACTCCTGTCCCGGGTGACCGGGGTGAGTGGCTGTCTCCAGCCGATTTGGCAAGGATGGTGATGGACCAAGATACCAAATCGCGTCAGGGGTGCAACCACTCCTGAAAGCAATTCCGGGGGAGCAAGCATTCCCTATCTACAGATCGTCAACCAGCCTGGGGGTCAGGGCCGCCCGCAGACCACGCCCCTCGGCCAATTCCTGGACCAGGGCCGACCCGATGACGGGGGTCGCACCCAGCCTCCGGATGGCGGTGAGGCTGCGGGGATCGGAGAGTCCAAAGCCGACCGCCAGGGGGCGTGAGGTCAGCGGCAGCAGGTCCGCAACCCGCGCCGAGACCGGCTGCAGATCGAGGCCCTGCCCCGTGCCCGTGACGCCGAGCCGGGCCACCACATAGGCGAAGCGCTGGGCAAAGGGCGCGCCCTCGCCGGGATCCGGGCGCTCCGTGAGGATCTGCCGCGCCCGGCTCAGGGTGGTGGTGGGGGCCAGCAGCGGCACCATGGGATATCCGGCGGCCCGCAGGTCGGCTTCGAACGCGGCCTCCTCGCCGAAGGGCAGGTCCACCACCAGCAGAGCCCGCACTGGCGTGGGTGCCAGCAGCCGTTTCAGCTCCGCCGCCCCGAGCTGCAGCAGGGGGTTCAGGTAGGTAAAGAGCACCACGTCCGGACTGTCTGTGAGCCCGGCGAGGCTCTGCAGCACGCGCAGCGGCGTGGCGCCCCGCTGGATGGCCCGGTGGGCGGCAGCCTGGAGGACCGGCCCGTCGGCGATGGGGTCCGAGTGGGGCAGGCCGAGCTCCAGGGCTTCGAGGCCGAGAGCCTTGGCATCCGAGAGCAGCCCCGGCAGGGCCTCCAGGGAGGGATCGCCGGCCATGAGGAAGGGAAGTAGCGGATTCATGTCAGAGCCCCGAGCGCGACTGGTAGGTGGAGAGGTCCTTGTCGCCGCGGCCGCTGAGGCCGAGTAGGACGGTGGCGGCGCCCTCGGCAGCCAAGCTGGGCAGCAGCGCCAGGGCGTGGCTGCTCTCGAGGGCCGGCAGGATGCCTTCGGCTTCACAGAGCAGACGGGCACCGGTGAGGGCCTCCTCATCCGAGGCGCGGCGCACCTCGACCTGGCCGTCCAGGATGAGGGCCGCGAGCTCCGGCCCCAGGGCCGGGTAGTCCAGGCCCGCGCTGATGCTGGCGGTCTCGGCCGTGTGGCCGTGGTCATCCTGCAGCAGGAGGGTCTTGCAGCCATGCAGGACGCCCAGGCGGCCACCGTCCAGGCGTGCGGCATGCTCACCCAGGTCGGGGCCGTGGCCGCCCGCCTCCACGGCCACGCGGCGCAGGGGATCGCCCAGGAAAGGGACCAGCAGGCCCAGGCCGTTGCTCCCGCCGCCCGCGCAGGCGATGACCACCTCGGGCAGCGTGCCGGCCTGTTCAAGAATCTGGGCGCGGGCCTCCTCACCGATGACGGTCTGGAAGGTGCGGACCAGGGTCGGGAAGGGATGCGGCCCCAAGGCCGAACCCAGGATGTAGTGGGCGCGATCGCAGCGGGCGGCCCAGGCTCGGAGGGCCTCGTTCACGGCCTCCTTCAGGGTGCCCTGCCCCGCTTCCACGGGTGCGACCTTGGCGCCGAAGAGCCGCATGCGGGCCACGTTCGGGGCCTGGCGGGCCATGTCGGTGACACCCATGTAGACCGTGCAGGACAGCCCGAGCCGGGCGCAGGCCGCCGCCGTGGCCACACCGTGCTGGCCCGCGCCGGTCTCGGCAATGATCTCGTGCTTCCCCATGCGCTTGGCCAGGAGGGCCTGGGCCAGGGCGTTGTTGATCTTGTGGGCGCCGGTGTGGGTGAGGTCCTCCCGCTTCAGGAAGAGGGCCTTCAGGCCCAGCTGGGCGGCCAGCCGAGGGGCGGGTGTCAGCGGCGTGGGCCGGCCCACGAAGTGCCGCAGCTCGCCCTTCAGCTCCGCGACATAGGCGGGATCGGCCAGGGCCGAGCGGAAGGCGGCCTCCAGATCCAGGAGCGGCTGCAGGAGGGTCTCCGGGGCATAGCAGCCGCCCAGGGCCTGGCTGCCGAAGCGGTCGGGGAGGGTGAAGCCAAGGGTCATGCGGACTCCCATTCATGGACGCTGGAGATGAAAGTTGAGAGTTTGGCTGGGTCCTTGCGGCCCGGGCTGGCCTCGAGGCGGCTGGCGGCGTCGGCGCCGCGCAGGTGCGAGCGGAGGGCCTCAGGCACCGCGGCGAGACGGGCCTTCAGGTTGGCGGCGTCGAGGCCCCCGGCCAGCAGGAAGTCCCCCGGGGGAGGGAAGGCCATGGCATGGCCCTGCCCCGAGCCGCCGGGCACGCCGGTCTGGGCGGGGCTGGTCTCCCACAGGTAGAGGTCCGGGTTGGGCGTCTCCGGGTGGGGCTCGTCGGCCCAGGGCAACAGCACGAAGAGACCCGCAGCGCGGAGCCGCGCCACCCCCACTCTGCACCCGGCGCTGGGCAGATAGGGCTGCACCCGGCGGAAGCCGTGGCGGCGGGCCGTGGCCAGGATCGCCTCGGGCTCAGCAGCCACCATCACCAGCACCGCGCGGTCCAGGTAAGGCGCCGCCACGGTCAGGTCCGCGCAGTGCCGCGGGCTGGGTGGGTGGCAGACGAAGCCCAGCAGGTCCGCGCCCAATGCGGCAGCCTGGGCCGCATCTTCCGCCTGCACCAGGCCGCAGACCTTGGCCAGGAGACTCACAGGGCCTCCGCCCGAAGCCCCGTCAGGAGCCGCGCCAGGAAGTCCCGGGGATCCGGGCTGCGCATGAGGGCCTCGCCGATGAGCACCGCATCGAAGCCGGCCCGCAGCGCCGCCTGGGCGTCCTCGGGAGTGGCGAGACCGGACTCGCGGATGAGCACCGCCTCAGGGAAGACCGCCCGCAGGGGCGCCGCCGTGGGGGCGCCCAGGGTGAAGGTCGAGAGGTTGCGGGCATTGATGCCCACGAGGCGGGCCTCCGCCGCCAGGGCGAACCCCACTTCCGTGAGGTTGTGGAGCTCAACGAGGGGCTCGAGACCCCGCCGCCGGGCCGCGTCCGCGAAGGCCGCGGTGTGCTCCTTGAGCACCCGGGCGATGAGCAGCACGGCTTCGGCACCTGCGGCCTCTGCCTCGGCCAGCTGGGCTTCGGAGATCACAAAGCCCTTGTAGAGCCGGGGCACGCCCAGTTCAGCCGCCGCCTGGAGGTGCTCGGCGGAGCCCCGGAAATAGGTGGGCTCCGTGAGGATCGAAAAAGCGGCGGCGCCGCCTTCCGCGTAAGCCTTCAGCTGGGGCAGCAGCGGGGTGCCCACGGCGAAGGGGCCCAGGGAGGGGGAGCCTTGCTTGTATTCCGCGATGACCGCGCCGCCCCGGCCAGTGGCCTCGCGGCGCAGCGCGGTTTCAAAGGCCCCGGCACCCCGGAGGGCGGCCCGCACCGGCGGCCCCGGCGGGGGCAACTGCTCCACCCGGGCCAGCTCCGCCACGAGGACCTGCTGCAACAGGGACTTCGCGGGCAGGCCCGAGTCGTGGACGAAGGCTGCAGGCGACGGCAGTGGGCTCACAGGCGCACCTCGCCGCCCGGGGCGAAGGGCAGTGGGAAGCCAAGTTCCAGCTGGGCGCGCGTCTCGCGCAGGGTCTCGGCCAGGCCTTCGAGGCCGGTGCCCCGGTGCAGGTGCAGCCCCAGGGCCGCCTGCAGCGCGACAGCGTCCGCCACGGCGGGCCGGAAGTCCGCGTGGGTGGCCCCGGCGAAGAGCCCCCGGGCCACGGCCAGGGCCTCGGCGCGGTCTGCCACGCGCAGGGCGTGGCGCACGGGCGGCTGCAGGCCCAGCTCCCGGGGCACCAGCACCTGGGGCGCGGCCACGCGGCCATCGACGGAAGCCACCACGGTGGTGGGCCCCTCGATGGAGGCCTCGTCGAGGCCCTTCCCTTCCGCATCCTTGCCGTGGATCACCAGGGCGCGCTGCAGGGTGGGACGGCGGGCCAGGGCCCCGGCCATGGGTGCCACCAGGTCCTCGCGGGCCACGCCCAGCAGCTGCAGGGGCGGGTTGCCCGGATTCAGCAGGGGGCCGAGCAGGTTGAAGATGGTGGGGATGCCCAGGCGCTTGCGGATCTCGCGCAGGCGGCCCAGCAGCGGGTGGTAGGCGGGCGCGAAGAGGAAGGCGAAGTTCCGGGTGCGCAGGTCCTCGGCCAGGTCGGCGCTGGGCCGGGCCAGGTCGTAGCCCAGGGCCTCCAGCAGGTCCGCGCTGCCGCAGACGCCGGTGGCGGCGCGGTTGCCGTGCTTGACGATGGGCACGCCCAGGTGGGCCAGCAGCAGGGCCGCCAGGGTGCTGAGGTTGGCGGTCGAGGAACCATCACCCCCGGTGCCGCAGGTGTCCAGCGCCCCTGCGGGCACCGCCGGGAAGGGCACGGCCACCTCCGAGAGGGCGTCGGCGAAGGCTGCCAGCTCGTGGGCCTCGGGCACACGCTGGGCCAGGAGGGCCAGGCAGGCGCCCACCAGGAGGGCGTCCGTGTCCTGGTCGATGAAGATGTGCATGAGCTCCGAGGCGGTGGCCTCGGGCAGGGGGCGGCTGGGGTTGTGGGTCGTGAGCAGCGTCATGGGCGGGCGTCCTTGGCGAGGCGGAGGAAGTTGGCGAGCATGGCTGGACCGTCCGGCGTGAGGATGCTCTCGGGGTGGAACTGCACGCCCCAGCGGGGCAGCGTGCGGTGGGCCATGGCCATGATCTCGCCGCCGGGGCTGCGGCCGGTCACGCGCCAGCAGGCGGGCAGCGAGTCGGGCTCGGCGATGAGGCTGTGGTAGCGGCCCACGGGCAGGCCCGGGGGCAGGCCCTGGAAGAGGCCG
>CAIRAS010000487.1 GCA_903876615.1 uncultured Holophagaceae bacterium | reverse complement strand
TACTGCTCGGGCCGCTTCGAGGCCTCCTGCACGATGTGATAGATGCGCTCCTTGGCCCGGAGCTTGATCTTCTTCAGCTCGACCTCTTCCAGGGACTCCTTGGCGGAGAGGCTGGGCTTCTTCTGGAGATCACCGAGCCGCGTGTCGGCGGATTTGTGTTCTTCCATGAGCTTGCGGAATTCAAAATGATCTTTCATCAGGCGCTCCTGAATTTCTGGGCGCAGGAAATCCATGAATCCTCCATGCCAGGGCGGGTCCGGTCCGGGCTCCGCAGGGTGAGTGGGTTGCCCAAGGGTAGGACCACCCTGCGGGCCGTCAAGGGCTATTCAGGGGTTCTTTGGAACTCGTTTGACTTCTGGACCTTCCCTGGGATCGTAGGCCCATGGTTCTGGCCGTCGAGGGTCTGGTGCTGCAGCGAAGGGACGGGGTCCACCTGCTGGGCCCCCTGGACCTGAGCCTGGCCCGTGGCGAGCGCCTGGGGCTGGTGGGGGAGAGCGGGTCCGGCAAGAGCCTGCTGCTGCAGGCCCTATTCGGGGCGCTGCCGCCGGAGGTGGTGCAGACCGCCGGCGGGGTCTGCGCCTTCGGCGTGGCCATGGCGCAGCCGGGTCCCGCCCGGGACCAGCTCCGCGGGGCCCGGCTGGCCTGGGTGCCCCAGCAGCCGGGCCAGGCCCTGAACCCCCTCCTGACCCTGGCCGAGCACCTGGCCCTGCTGCCCGGCCTCCACCGCCAGGAGTCCCCCCCGGCGGCCCTGGCGCGGCTGACCCCGCTGCTGGCCCGGCTGCGCCTGCCCACGGACCCGGCCTTCCTGGCGCGGTTCCCCCACCAGCTCAGCGGTGGCCAGCGGCAGCGGCTCGTCCTGGCCATGGCCCTCTCCTGCGATCCGGAGCTGCTGGTGCTGGACGAGCCCACGGCGGCCCTGGATGCCACCGTGCGGCAGGAATTTCGGGAGCTGGCGCTGGAGCTGCACCGCGAGCGCGACCTAGCCTTCCTCTGGGTCACCCATGACCTGACCCTGGCAGCAGACGTCTGCGACCGCTTGCTCGTGCTCTACGGCGGCGAGCGCGTGGAGGCGGGACCCGCGGCCAGCCTGCTGGCGGCGCCCCGGCATCCCTATACCGCCCGCCTCCTGGCGGCGTCCCGCCGGGAGCCCTCCCAGGAAACCGGCTTTCTGCCTGCCCCCCAGGACCGCCCCCCGGGCTGCCCCTTCAGCCCCCGGTGCCCCCGGGCGGAGACCAGCTGCCGCCGCTGGGCGCCCTGGCGGGGTACCCCGGGGGCTGGTCTGCGCTGCCAGCGCCCGCTGGCTGCGGGCATCGGGCCGTGAGACCATGGCATGCAAGGTCCCGCAGGCTGCGGGTCCGGAAAAGGGCTAACCATGCTGACCTTGCCTCTGCCGCGCGCGCTGACTTTCGATGACGTCCTGCTGGTGCCGGGCTACTCGGAGGTCCATCCCAACCTGGTGGATCTGAGCACCCGCCTGGCCCGGGACCTCGGCATGCGCATCCCCCTGGTCTCGGCGGCCATGGACACGGTCACCGAGAGCCGCATGGCCATCGCCCTGGCCCAGATGGGGGGCATCGGCATCGTCCACAAGAACCTCAGCCTCGAGCGCCAGGCCGAAGAGGTGGACAAGGTGAAGCGCTCCGAGTCCGGCATGATCACGGACCCCATCACCATCGAGCCCACGGCCCCGATCCGGGAGGCCGAGGCCCTCATGGCGAAGTTCCGCATCAGCGGCGTGCCCGTGGTCGAAGGCCACAAGCTCGTGGGCATCCTCACCAACCGCGACCTGCGCTTCGAGACCCGCTGGGACATCCCGGTCTCCGAGGCCATGACCAAGGACAATCTGGTCACGGTGCCCGTGGGGACCACCCTGCAGGAGGCCCGGGCCATCCTGCAGAAGCACCGCATCGAGAAGCTGCTGGTGGTGGACGGCGACGGCCAGCTGAAGGGCCTCATCACGGTCAAGGACATCGAGAAGTCCACGGAGTATCCCAACGCCTGCAAGGACGGCATGGGCCGCCTGCGCGTGGGCGCCGCCGTCGGTGTGGGCAAGGAGCTGCTGGAGCGTGCCGCGGCCCTGGCCGAGGCCAAGGTGGACGTGCTCTGCCTCGACAGCTCCCACGGCCATAGCCAGGGCGTGGTGGAGGCGGTCAAGCGCCTGAAGCAGGCCCACCCGTACCTGCCCCTTATCGCCGGCAATGTCGCCACCTACCAGGGCGCCAAGGACCTGGCGAACGCCGGCGCGGACGCCGTGAAGGTGGGCATCGGCCCGGGCTCCATCTGCACCACCCGCATCGTCACCGGCGCGGGCATGCCCCAGATCACCGCCGTGGCCGAGGCCAGCCGCGCCTGCCGCGAAGCCGGCATCGTCTGCATCGCCGATGGCGGCATCAAGTTCAGCGGCGACGTGGCCAAGGCCATCGCCGCCGGCGCCGACTGCGTGATGATCGGCAGCCTCTTCGCGGGCACGGACGAAGCGCCGGGTGAGACCATCTTCTACGGCGGCCGCACCTTCAAGTCCTACCGGGGCATGGGCAGCCTGGGCGCCATGAAGCAGGGCAGCAAGGACCGCTACTTCCAGGAAGGCAAGGACGACACCAAGCTGGTGCCCGAAGGCATCGAGGGCCAGGTGCCCTACAAGGGCCGCATGGCCGACCTGGTCACCCAGCTCATGGGCGGACTGCGGGCCGGCATGGGCCTCAGCGGCGGCACCTCCATCGCCGACTTCCAGCAGAAGGCCACCTTCGTGGAGATCAGCGGCTCCGGCCTCCGCGAGAGCCACGCCCACGACGTCATGATCACCAAAGAAGCGCCGAACTACCGGATGGAGTAGCCCCGGCTAGACTGATTCCAGCTCAGGAGTCCCCATGTCCCTCCTCGTGAAGAATGTCCGCCTGATCGATCCCGCGCAGGGTCTCGATGGGCCGGGCTCACTCCTGGTGGCGGACGGAGCGGTGGCGGCCATCGGTGCCGGGGCTGCGACCCACCCACGGGCCGAGGGCGCGGAGGTCATCGATGGCGGCGGGGCAGTGCTTACGCCGGGCTTCATCGATCTGCACGTGCACTTCCGGGAGCCCGGTCAGACCCGCAAGGAGTGCATCGAGACGGGCAGTCGGGCTGCGGTGGCCGGCGGGTTCAGCTCGGTGTGCGCCATGGCCAACACCAAGCCCGTGAACGACACCGTCGCCATCACGGAGCTGATGCTGGACCGTGCCGCCAAGGCCGGTCTCTGCCGCTACTTCCCCATCGGGACCGTGAGCCGCGAGATGAAGGGTGAAGAGCTGGCGGACATGGGCACCCTCAAGGCCGCGGGCTGCGTGGCCTTCTCGGATGATGGCCTGCCCATCTCCAACGCGTCCCTCATGCGCCGGGCCCTGGAATACACCCGCTGGCTCGAGGTGCCCGTGGTGGCCCACGAGGAGGACCGGGATCTGGCCGGCAAGGGCTACATGCACGAAGGCGCCGTGAGCGCCTCCCTGGGGTGCCTGGGCATCCCGGCCGCGGCCGAGGAGGCCATGGTGGCCCGGGACATCGTGCTGGCGGAGCACACGGGCGGGCACCTGCACCTGGCGCATCTCAGCACCCGGGGCTCGCTGCGCATGGTGCGTGAAGCCAAGGCCCGGGGCCTGAACGTCACCTGCGAGGTCACGCCCCACCACTTCGCGCTGTCGGACAAGGAGCTCATGAAGTTCGATGCCGACTTCAAGATGAACCCACCCCTGCGCACCGAGAGCGACATCCAGGCGATCCTGGAGGCCCTGGCGGACGGCACGGTGGATGCCATCGCCACCGACCACGCCCCCCACGGCTGGGACGACAAGGAAGTGGAGCTGCCCGTGGCCGCCTTCGGTGTGATCGGCCTGGAGACCGCCCTGCCCCTGGCCATCGAGGTCCTGGTGAACCGCGGCGTCCTCTCCCTGTCCCGGGCCATCGCCCTGCTCACCAGCGGGCCCGCCAATGCCTTCCACCTGGACCGCAAGGGGCTCGGCAGCCTCAAGCCCGGCGCCCCGGCGGACTTTGTCCTCTTCGATCCCGAAGGTCGGATCCAGGTGGACCGCGCCTTCATCCAGTCCCGCTCCTACAACACCCCCTTCAAGGGCTGGAGCCTGCCGGGCAAGGTGCTGAGCACCTGGGTCGGGGGCCGGAAAGTCTGGGGCTGAGGCATGGTCACGAAAGAAGCACTGGCCACCTTCCTGGCCGCCGAGTTCCCCCAGAACAAGTGCACCATCGAGGCGGTGGGTCAGAACTCGGCCACGGTCCGGCACCCCGTCGGCGTCGCGGAGCTGCGCCCGGGCGGCACCGTCTCCGGGCCGGTCATGGTGTTTGTGGCGGATGTTGCGCTGTATGTGGCGATCCTCGGGCGCATCGGCATCGTGCCGCTGGCGGTGACCACCAGCCTGACCATCAACTTCCTCCGGAAGCCCTCGGCGGATGCGGACATCCTGGGCGTCTGCACCCTCCTGAAGGTGGGCCGGACCCTGGCCATCGGCGAAGTGTCGATCTTCTCCGAGGGCAATCCCGACCCCGTGGCCCACGCCGTGGGCACCTACGCGATTCCCCCTGGCAGCCGGAACTGAGGTTTCCTAGAGCGTCTTCATGTCCAGCACGAAGCGGTAGCGGACGTCGTTCTTCATCATCCGCTCGTAGGCCTCGTTGACCTGCTGGACGGGGATCAGCTCGATCTCCGAGACGATGTTGTGCTCGGCGCAGAAGTCGAGCATCTCCTGGGTCTCGGCGATGCCCCCGATGAGGGAGCCCGTCAGCACCTTGTGGCCGAAGATCAGCGAGCCCGCCGCCACGGGGGCGGGCTCCGGGGGCACACCCAGCAGCACCATGGCGCCCTCGAGGCGGAGCAGGCCCAGGTACTTGTTGTAGTCGTGGGGCGCGGAGATGGTGTCGATGATCAGATCAAACTGGCCCGCCAGGGCCTTGAAGGTGGCCGGATCGGAGGTCAGCCCGAAGTGCTGGGCCCCTAGCTTGCGGGCATCCGCTTCCTTGGACCGGGAGGTGCTCAGCATGGTCACCTCGGCGCCCATGGCGGCGGCGAGCTTGACGGCCATGTGGCCCAGGCCGCCCAGGCCCACCACACCCACCTTGTCGCCCGCCTTGGTCTTGAAGCGGCGCAGGGGTGCGTAGGTGGTGATGCCCGCACAGAGCAGCGGTGCCACGGCGGCGAGGTCCAGCTTGGGCGACACCTTCAGGCTGAAGGCTTCGTCCACCACGACACTCGACGAGTAGCCGCCGTAGGTGGGCGTCTTCCGGTCCATCTCGGTGCCGTTGTAGGTGAAGGCAGAGCCCTTTTCGCAGAACTGCTCCAGCTGGCGCTGGCAGCTGGGACAGGTGCGGCAGGAGTCCACCATGCAGCCCACGCCCGCCAGATCCCCGATCTGGAACTTCTGCACGTGCGCGCCCACGGCGGTGACGCGGCCTACGATCTCGTGGCCGGGCACCATGGGGTATTTGGCGCCGCCCCACTCGTCGCGGACCTGGTGGATGTCCGAGTGGCAGATGC